>JAAZBK010000171.1 GCA_012513855.1 Acidimicrobiales bacterium | reverse complement strand
GGTGGGGCGTCCTGGATATGCCACTGAGCGACCGTACCTCTCGTGATGATGTTGGGCTTGTGGTCAGGGATGCCGTTCTCCGGGGAAGCCGCGGGAGGGTCACCCGGCGTGTTTCCAGAGTCGGTGCTGTTCAAGGATGGCGGCGGTTCTGGCGTTGATTTCGGTGGGGGGTTGGTCGTCGTCTGTGCGGTTGCAGATGTCGTCTCGGATGATGCGGCTGGCTTCGGCATGGTGTCCGGCGGCGTGGGCTACCGCGGCCAGGTCGAGGCGGGGGATCTCTTCGTGGGGTGCGGCGAGGGCTGCGGTTTCGGCTGCGGTTCGCGCCGTGGTGAGGTCGCTGGTTGCGAGGGCGTGGGTGGTGACGATGTGGGCGACATCGACGATGGCGACGGCCATGTGTTGGTCGCTGCGGTCGCCGTCGACGAGCCAGGCCCAGCCGCCGGCGGCTTCTCGTTCGAGGGGGTAGTCGTAGGGGCGTCCTTCGACCAGGGATAGTGCGGTGATGAGGTCGTCGATGCCGTCGGGGCCTCGGGCTTCTGCGCGTGTGCGTAGTCGCCGGAAGAGGTCGGTGTCGATGAGGATGTCGACGACTTGGTAGAGGGGTACTCCGCGGGTGGCGGCGGCGGGGGCGAGTCTGGCGTCGGGTAGGTGTGGCTGTCCGGTGCGGGGGTTGGTGCCGAGCCATTCGCGGATGCCGGCGGCGTAGACGCGGGCCTTGTTGGTGGTGATGTTGAACGTCTCGGCGAGTTCCTCGACGGTGATGCCCTGGCTCCTGGTGGCGATGTAGGTGAGCATCTCGGTCATGTATGGCTTGCGTAGCGTTAGGGGTTTGCCTCGGGTGACGGCGTGAACGGGTCCGAGGAGGTGGAGTCGTGGGAGGGCACAGTCGGGGTGGAACCACATGGCGAGGTCGGCGTCGAGGGTGGGGTCGGCTTGTTCGACTTGGGCGCGTAGTGCGTTGTTGACGGTGGGTGCGAGGGTGGCGAGGTCGTCGGCGGTCGTGGCGGCGATCGTGGTGTAGGTGTCGTCGGCCAGGGGCAGGATGCTGGATGCCTCTGCCCTGCCGGTGTGTTTGCCGCGTGGGTGATCGCCAGCTGGCGGTTGTGTTGCCTGGTCGGGGTGGTCGCCGTCTCGCCCTGGGGCCTCTGACGTTGGTGAATGTGATGCCTGGTGGCGTGGCTGGGTGTGTTCGGTTCTCAGTGCGCCTGCCTGGTTGGCGAAGGTCTGCCACGTGCCCTCGCGCGGGTGCGGCTCGCTCGGCACAGGTGCCGTTTCGGCGGAGGCTGCTTGGGCCAGGATGAGTGCGCAGCCTTCGGCTTCGTCCGGGGTGAGTCCGACGGGGACGATGTGGAGGCCGACCGGTTGGAGGGTGGCCATGCCGTCGGCGGTGAACTCAAGGGTCAGAGTCGCGTTGTCCGATGTGGGGTCGGTGTGGATGGCGATGCCGGTCCCGCTGCGGGTGGGGTGTTCGGTGACGAGGTCGAGGAGTTCTTCAACGTGTGGGTTCCACGGCGCGGACGCTTCGGGGTTGTCGGCGCCGCCGGCGGTGGTGTCGACGAGAAGCAGGTGTGCCGGCCAGGTGTCGGCGCCCAGTTGCTGGGCGCGGGCGGTGGCCGTGCCGGTTGCGGTGTCGCTGGTGCGATCGAGGGTGGATTCGGCCGCTCGCTGGACGCCGCCGATCAGTTCTTCGACGTCGTCTCCGGCGGCGGCGGTGGTGATGGTGCCTGGCTGGGTGGCCAGGCCGGCGGGTTGGGGCCCGGTGTGGATGCTGTGGATTCTGGCGTCGGTGGCCCACGGTTGGCAGAGCACGTCGAGGGCGAGGTAGCGCAGGTAGTCCTGGGCGTAGGTGGGGTCGCCGGTGAGCGCCAGGATCTGGTCCTCGAGGTTGAGGAGCCAGATGTGTTCGGTGTCGGTGACCCCGATGGTGGTGAGCAGGGGGTAGGGGGCGGGCTGGTCGGCGTCGTCGACATCGTTGGCTTTCTCGTCGGGCGGCGGGTCGGGGCTGTGGAGGTCCCAGTGCAGTGCGTCGTCGCTGCCGGTCCACGGTGGGGGCAGGTCGGCGGGGGCGCTGAGGTGCAGGGTGATTCCGGTGGTGGTCAGTTCGACCGCGCCGAGCTCAGGCATCGGGGCGTCTTGAGCGGTCATGGCGCGGGCGAGGTCGCGCAGGCATCGGTCGAGGTGTTCGACAGTGGGGCCACTGATCTGGCCGATGGTCTGGATGGTCTTCTCGACGGGAGCCAGTTCTGGCGGGATGTCTTCCAGGGTGTGTCCGGGGAGCCGGTTGCGGGATTGGGCTTGCCGTCGTCGCCGCAGGAGCAGCAGGAGTGCACCGGTCAGCAGGGCGCCGGCGCCGGTGAGTCCAGCGAGCATCCACGGCGCCTGGGTCATGTGTTCGCTGACCGGCTCCCCGGTGTCGTGGTCGCGGACCCGGGTGCTGGCTGCGGAGGGAAGGGCTCTGGTGGGGTGTTCGTACCTGGCCGTGTCCTGGGTGGCAACCGTGGCTCGGTCGGGTGTCGGCGAGGTCGCGGCAGGGGTGGGAGCGTGGGTTCCCACCCTTGGGCGGTGGTCGCGGAGGGTGGCGCGGGTGTCCGGGTTGTGGGTGGGAGCTTTCGCTCCTCCCTGGGCCTCGGCCTGCTCGGTGACCAGTTCTGGGGGGCGGTGGTGGCCGTTGCTGGAGGGAGCCAGCGGCGGCGACGGGGTGGTGTGGCCGGGGATGGTCAGGCGTTGGCCGATGTCGATCTGGTCGGGGTCGGTGATGTAGCGGCCGTCGGGCTGGCGGGTTGCGCGGCTGGCGTGGTAGATCTCGGGCCACCGGTCGGGGTCGCCGAGGTGGCGCGCGGCGATGGCCGAGAGGGTGTCGCCGGCCTGGACGATGTGGGCGCCCTGGCTGAGGTCCGCGTGAGAGGTCTTCTCGGGGATGGTCAGGACAGTGCGGGGGTGGATTAGGTCAGGGTGTGCGGCCACGGCGGGGTTAGCGGCGGCAAGTTCTGGCCATCGGGTGCCGTCGCCGAGTTCGCGTTCGGCGATGCGGTAGAGGGTGTCGCCGGCGCGCACGGTGACGGCTCGAGCATTCGTGTTCTCGCTCGGGGAGGTCGTGACCAGGTCCTCGGTCGTCGAGGTCGCGGCCGGCGTGGTTGTGGTTGCGGCTGTGTGTGGCGCGGCGGCCGTTGACGCGGGGCCGGCCAGAGCGTGGGTGGTGGTGGCGGGGAGGGTGAGGAAGAGTAGGGCTGCGGCGGCGATGAGTTCGTGGGCGGCGTGTTGGGGTAGGCGCAGTCCAGGCAGTGTTGGGGGACGGATGCCGCGCAGTCGGGCTCCGAGTTCGACGGTGATGGTGGCGGTCATGACCAGCCAGGCGATCCAGGCGAGGATGCTGATGGCGCTCAGGGCGATGGTGCCGTCGTCGGGTCGGGTCAGGGCGTCGCGGATCTGGGTCAGGGTGGGGAGGCTGTCCGGGACGGGGTTGGCGCCGAGTGTGAGCAGGAGCGCGGGAAGACCGAGGACGATGGCCAGGGTGAGGGTCGTGGCCAGGAGGCCGACGGCGCGGGCTCGCAGGTTCATCGTGGCGCTCCTTCGACGGCTCGGTTGATCTGGACCTCGGCTCGTCCGCGTGCCGGCAGGCTGGTGATCCCGATCAGGGAGAGGAATTTGGTCTGGTAGCTGCTCTGGGTGGTCACGACGATCTGGGTCGGTGAGGTGATCTGGGCGGTTCCGGTGATGTCGGGTGCGGCTGAGAGGTAGGCGTGGGCTGCGGCGACGGCGGTGGCGGGGTCGATGAGCGGGGTCTCGCCGCGGATGGCGGTGCTGTGCAGGTGCTGGCCGGCGGCGCGGGCTGCTTCGGCAGCGATGCTCTGGGCGCGTTGGGTTGCGTGGACCTGACCGGTGGCATCGACGGCGAGGCCGACCAGCAGGACGGCTGCCAGGGCCATGGTCATCATCCAGACCGAGGCCGACCCCCGCTCGCTCTGGCGTGCGTCCCGTGGCCGTTGATTCGGTGCATGTCTGGTCATGTCGCTTGTTCGCCTCTCCCCCGACTCAGCGTTCCCGGTAGGTGTCCAGTGGGGAGCGGGCAGTGGCGGCGACGTTCATGGTTCCGGGGAGGCCGGGAACCAGGCCGGCGAGGTCGAGTTGGCAGGTGACGGTGGCCGCGACATCGGCGGGGGTCCCGACCGGGACGGTGAAGCCGGTGGTGTCGACGGTGACGGTGATGCTGCGGCAGCGGGTGCGCTGCTCGCGCAGACTGGTCCCGGCGGTGGTGGTGGCGGAGCTGGCTGCCTGGGTGTGGGTGCGGGCGATGGAGGCGGTTCGTGCTGCGGTCGCTGCACTGGACTGGACTGCTTGGTGTGCCAGGGCGAGTCGTCCTCCGGCGATGACCATGGCCAGGATCAGGGTCAGGGCGGGCAGGAGGATGACCATCTCGACGACCGTGGACCCGCGCTCGTCGCGGACCCGACCACGTCGCGTCGGTATCGGCCAGTGGTCCGCGCCGGGGCTGCCCGGTCGGTGGGTTCGGGTCGGGGTGCGGGGCGTGGGGGTCATTGGGTGAGTCGTTCGACGGGGGCGGTCGAGGTCTGGCTGATGCGTGGTGACCAGCCGGGGATGACCGACAGGGTGGTTCCGGTGACGCGGGCGGTGGCGTTGATCGGTCCGCGGGTGACGGAGATGGTGACACCGTTCAGGGTCCCGGTTCCGCCGGCCCGCTCGATCAGGGCGCTGGCGGCGGCGCGGCCGTGGTCGGTGGTGCCGTGCTGGGCTGCGGTGGCGCGGGCGGCTTCCTGGGCGGCCGCCAGGGCGACGGTGCGGCCGTGGTAGGTCAGTGCGCCCTGCATGCCCGCGAACATGAGCAGGAACATCAGCGGCATGAGGATGACGATCTGGATGGTGATCGCGCCACGCTCCCCGGTTCCAGCACGCGCAACGGGGCGGGTTCTGGAACCGGGGAGGGTGGTCGGGTGTGACATGGCTGGCCTGGGCTCATCCGAGCTGGGAGAGCTTGCCTTGGATGAAGGTCTGGAAGGCGAGGTAGACGATGCCGGCCAGGACGACGAATGCCGCCGCCCACAGCGCGATCTCGACGGTGGTCAGGCCTCGCTCATCGGTTGTTCTGTCGTGGTGGCGTTGTCGTAGCCGCACACCGAGGGTGTGCAGTGTGACGTAGAGGGTGATCACGGTGATCTCCTTTCACACCAGCGTCACTGGTGGGTTGCGAATTTGGGTTCGGTTGTGCCTGTTGCGTTCGCACGTGTTGGTCGTGGTGATTGTCGAGAGCGTCGGGGCTTGTCTTGGGGTGGTTGGTCCTTTCGTCAGGCGGCCATCAGGCGCAGCAGGGGTGGGGTCAGAAGGAGGGCGAGGAAGACCACGCCGATGAAGGAGCCGGGGATGTACATGCGTTCTTCGACGAGGTTTGCTTCGGCGAGATCGGCGCTGAGGAGGGCGCTGCGCAGGGAGGCGCTGCGGGCGCGCAGCTGCCGGTAGACCTCGGCGGATTCGTCGTTGGCCAGGCGCATGATGTCGGCGACGTCGTGCAGTTCGGGGATGCCGAGTTCGTCGGCGAGGTGGGTCAGGCAGTCCCAGGGGGGCAGGCCGTTGTAGCGGGATCGGGCGAGTTCTTCGCTGATCCGCGCGAACACCCAGGACTGCCCGACTCCGGCGGCGTTGGCCAGGGCGACCGAGGCTCCTGCTCCGCTGTTGCGTTCGAGGGCGCACAGTTCGATGTAGGCGCTGACGGCGCGGGCGAACTCGGCGCGGGCCTTCTTCGCTGAGGCGGCCAGGTCGCGGGCGGGTGCCATGAACATGACGGCCCCGAGGGCGAGGGTGGCGCCGGCGGGGACGACGAACGGTATAGGCAGGCCGATGATGCGCAGGAAGGCCCCGAGCATGGCGGGCAGGGTGAGTCCGAGGATGCCGTAGCTGACCTTCTTGCCGTAGAACTGCGCTGGCGTCATGCGCAGCACGGCCAGATCGCGCTCTGGGGGGAGCCCGAGGAACCGGGCTGGCAGGGTGCGTTGGGCCCAGATGCCGAGGCGTTCTTCGGCGCCGAGGGACTCTGGGGTCGTGGCCGGGGTGCCGGGTCGGCGGCGGGCTGGCGGTGAGAGTCGGGCCAGGACGTCGCCGAGGTCGGGCTGGGTGGGGACGAGCTGGTAGATGATCGCGGCGATGGCGGCGCCGATGGTGGCGCCCAGGACGATCGAGATCTGCAGGGTGGTCATCGGGCACCTGCCCTGGCGGTGGGTCCGAGGAACCGTGGAAGGGGCGCGCCTTGGGCCATGGTGCGCATCCACAGCAGCCCGAGGGCGTACAGGGTGAGCAGGACGATCAGGATGATCTGTCCGACGGGGGTGGCGTAGGGGGCGACGAAGTCTCCGGTGAGCGCGAGGAGAGCTAAGACGCCGACGGAGATGCCGGTGACCAGGCGGGCCGATCCGCGGGGCTTGGCGCGCCCGGCTTCGACGCGGCGACGCGCGGCGACGTCCTCGGCGACCGATTCGGCCACCCCCTGCAGTGCTCCGGACAAAGACCGGTTGCGGCGCCTTGCGGCGAGGATGAGGTTGGCGGCGATCAGGTCGCCGGTGACGTCATCGAGGTCGTCGGCGAAGGCCCGCAGCGCCTCTTCGGTGTCCCACCGGGCCCGTAGTCGGGCCACCAGCGTGGACACCTCTCCGCGGATGGCTGGCGGGGTGGAGCGCAAGGTGGCGGTCAGTGCTTGTTCGATGCCGACGCCGGCGCCGAGGACTCCGGCCAGGCTGCGGGTCCATTCCTCCATCGCTTCCACTCGGGCGATGTGCTCGTTGGCTGGGGGCGCGGCCAGCAGGTAGGGCAGGCCGACCAACGCAGCGGGCACGACCACGACGGCAACCAGCCACCCGGTGGCCAGGGCGATCAGCACCCCCGCAGCCAGCGAGGCCATGATCAGGAGCCGGGCGCGGCGGCTCAGTCGTGACCAGGACACGGAAACCCGCCCGGGTGCGCGGCGTGGACGCGGTTGCGGGGTGTGGCGGCGGGCCGCGACGGCCACTCCGGCGATGCCGGCGATAGTCAGGGCGCCGAAGAGTGCGGCCAGGACGGTGGTCATCGGCGCCCTCCGTTGCGCGTCGGGTGGGTGTCTGCCTCGACCTGGTACATGGCCGGGTCGAAGCCGAACTCCTCCAGGGCGGCACAGGCGGTGGGCAGGATGCCGGTGGCGGTGGCCGGGCCCGTGGTGGCCGGGCCGAAGACGTGGGTCAGGGCGTACCCCTTCTCCCGCTCCCCCGGTTCGACGATGACGACTTCGCTGACCCACCGCTGCAGCCGTTGGGAACCATCAGGCAGAGTCACCACCTGGCGACGCAGCTGGACGATGACGTCCAGCACGAGGACGATCTTCTCCAAGGCGGTGTCCTTGGAGACGTGTTTGCCGGCCTCCATGGCGCAGGTGACGAGCTTGCGGATGCAGGTCTCGGCATTGGCCGCGTGCGTGGTGGACAGGCTGCCGGTGCCGGACTCCATCGCTTTGATCATCGTCCACACCTCCGGGCCGCGGATCTCCCCGACGATCTGGCGGGAGAGGGCGAACCGGAACGAGTCGGTCAATGCGTCGGTCAGGTCGAACGCGCCGGCCGCTCTGCCATCGGCGCCGATCTCCCCCACCCCGGGCCGGGCTTCCCAGTCGATGACGATGTCCCGGTCGCCGGCATCCTTGAGGAACAGCTCGTGCTCGGTCTCGAAGGTGCCGATCGCCTCCTCGGCCGGTATCTGGGCGCACAGGGCCCGCATCAACGTCGTCTTGCCGGCCGACATTGGCCCGGAGACCGCGATCGACCAGGACGCTCGCACCGCCGCGGCCAGGAAGTTCGCGCACGCCTCGCTCATGCAGCCGCGATCGACCCACCCCTGCAGGGAGTCCACGGTCAACCGGTGGCGGCGGATGACCACGGTCGGTCGCGAGACCACCCACGCCGTGGCCGCCAGTCGGGCGCCGCCGTCGAGCTTCATGTGCAGGCGCGGATAGGACTCAGAGAACGGCCGCGGGTTGGACTCCGACCGGTTGGCCAGGAACCGCAGGAAGTCGATCAGCTCCTCATCGGAGTCAGCCACCGCCGCTCCGGTCGTGCGAGAGCCGTCGACCAGCTCCAACAGGACCGTGTCGTAGCCGAGGATGAAGATGTTCTCCACGCGATCGTCATCGACCAGCGGCTGCAGCCGTCCCAGCCGGAAGACGGCATCGAAGAGCGCCTGACCGATCCCGGCCCGCTCCTGCGAAGACCAGCCCTGCTCGCCGCTCTTGAGTGCCTCGGCGGCATGCTCGGCAATCAGATCCTCGATGATCTGCCAGCCGATGTGTTCCTGCGCGGCGCGATCGGACCACGACCTGCCCTCCTCGCCAGCGCCAGCACCCCATCCCCCGCCGGCGGCGTGGGCGAGCCGGTCTGCGACGACCGTCCGCAAGGCGCTCACCAATCCCCAGTCCAGACCCGCCCCCGGGCGTACCCCACCAGCGGGAGGCGGGCCGGCGCTGGCGTGGCTGTACCCGTTGACGCGATCTCGAGTGGGAGCACCGGACACCTCGTGCCGCCCGAGCGCGGGTGCCCCCTCAGGGGTCTCGCCCGTGATCACAGCAGCGGCAGGGCGCAGGGTGAACGATCCCCGAGCCCGGCCGGCGGTCAACGGCGGAGGCGCCTCGGTGAACAGCGCGGGCAGATGGGTCGGGTCCTCGTTACCGACTTCCGGCTCGAGCACGGGGACTTCTTCGCCCATCACTGCGGGGACATCCTTGGTGGTCATGACCCGCTCCTGGAGCTGGCCTCGAGCTCGTCAAGGTGGGCGCGTACGCGGGCGGTGATCGCCGAGCGGGTCGCCCGGTAGCTGCGCAGCAGCGGTGAGTCCTGCCAGTCGCTGCGCCCGGCGAGGCGATGACCGAGGCCAGCTCTTGGTGGGGCCTGACCGGCCGAGAGCACAGCAGCGGCAGTGCTGTCGGAGACGATCGTCCCCAGGACCGGTAGCCCAAGGACCCGGCAGACCTCGCGGGCCGTGAAAGGCTCACCCTCCCCGACAAGAAGCACCCCGAGATTCGGCGCGGCGCCGGCGCGCGTGAACCGTTCCCGAAGACTCTCGGCCCACGATCGTGCGGCGGCCAGGGAGACCAGGTCGGTGCGGGTGAGCAGCAGCGCCAGATCCGCCGCCTCGATCAACGGCTCCGGCGAGCCGTACAGGCCCAGGCGGCCGGCATCGACCAGCACATCCTGACCGGTCTGATCCAGCGACCGCAGCACACTCGTCAAGGGCTCCCACAACCCCAGCAACGTCCGCGCCTGCTCATGGGAGCGGGTGCCGGGAACCCATGACACCCGTGAACCGGGCAGGTCCACCGACACCGCAGGCAGCACCTCCAGCAGGGGCTGTCCCTCCTGATGGGCCAGCGCGAGCTCGATCATCGCCTCGAGCGGGACAATCGAGCCCTTCAGGTAGCCGGCCGCGATCGCCGAGCCGCCGGTCGGATCAGCTTCTACCAGCACCACCGGACGGTGCCAGCCCAGCGCCAGACCCAGCACGCTCGTCGTCACCCCCGGCGAGCCTGCCGCCGAGAACAGCACATACATCGCCATCGTCACTCACCGATCCCGCGAGTCCAGCACAATGGACACCCGACCTGTCGCCGCCGCGGCCGCCAATGCCGGCGCCTGGACCTCCGGCACCTGGACAGTGACGACAGTCTCAGCCGACACACCGGTGACATCAGTGCCCGCGACAACCGAGACCACGATCGCAGGGAAGACCTCCGGACCGGTCTCCTCTGCGTCACTGGTCGGCTCGCCCTGGGGACCCAGCGTGGCCACCACCCGGATCCGGTCCCCGGCCAGCAGCCTCGTGCCAGGCATCATCGCCGAGGTCACCGACACACCCACCAGGGACAACCCAGCGGCCGGGACATTCTCCGACGTTGTCGACGCCGGCGTCAGCAGAGCCCCGGCAGCGATATCGACCGCAGCCCGCTGCCCCACCAGCTCCTCCAGACGCGACGCCGGCACGCTCTGCACCGCCGGGTCCAGCCCTACCGAGACCGTCCCCAGTGCCTCGCGGCTGACCACCGCGCCCCGCTCGATCGGCGAGGTCGCCACCAGCACCGGGCTCGAGTCACTGATGGACCCCAACAGCCACACGTTGCCCAATGCGCCAACACACACCAGCGCCACCATCGCCGCCAGCAACCCCCACCGCCGGCGGGCCTTTGGCGGGGCCGGCACACCCAGAACTGCGGGCGAGGACTCCCCGCTCTGTCCCCGCTCACGACGGACTCCGGCCCTTCTCCGCTGCACTGTCGCTGTCATCAGCTTCCCCTTCTCCCGGCTCTCAGCGCTGCCGAAGAACCTGAACCTCACCGATAGTCACCGGCACGGTTCGAGTCAGATCCATCGTGATCACTCCGCTCTGACCGATCCCCGACCAGTTGATGACCCAGTGCGAGGTCGCCGCGACCGTGTACTCACCCTGCGAGGTATACGTGTGCCCGCACGTCGGCGACGACTGCTTCCCGAACCGGTCCTCATACGCAGTCCCCGCATCGCACGTCAGGACAGTGCCATCGCCCATATCCCAACGAACCTCACGGACCTGCGCTGTCGCCGACACCGTGTACCCTCCCGCCGAGGCGCTCCTGGTGATCGGGCCCCACGTGCTGGCGGTCGGGTCCTCCACCCACATCCAGGCCGGCATTCCCACCAAGCCGACCGAGCCATCCCCAGACTCAGGAACCATTCCGATGGTGATCGCGGACAGGTCCATTGTCGCGATGGCTTGCCGCGCCAGAACCCGAGGATCCGCTGGAGCAGCAACCCCGGGAGGCTGCGACTGCGACCAGAAGTTGTACGCCGGGACCAGGCCGATGTCGAACCAGTACGGCGGAGTGCAGCGATAGATCGCACCCTCGGTGTTGCCTTCCCACACCGGATCCGACACCGGCGGCTGAGGACTCAACGCCTCGATGTAGCACTGCCGCTCTTCGGAATAGAAGCCGAACGCAGATGTACACGGAACCTCGAAATTCGCACTCCCCCGCCACATACAGACCTGCGGCCCGGAGCCCCCACGATCATCTCCACCACCATCACCATCACCTGGGTCCGGCGCCGGCTGCGGGTCAACCGGTGGCGCCGGAACCGGGACCACGATCAAGCACCTCCCCGAAACCGGATGAGGCGTGGTGCCTGGGGGGCACGTGACAGGCTGTTGAACTGCGGTCGTGAGGGCATCAGTGCCTGCCGCTGCTGGAGCAAGAACGAGCGCCAGGATCAATGTGACCATGGCCCCCAGCGCACGCATCAGCAGTCCTTCGCCTCAAGGAGGTCTTCGACGACAAACCATTGGTCACCGTCGCGCTCGACGGTGTAGTCGAAGGCTGCCTGGTCGGGTCGCCCCGCTGGCACAACGGAATTGCCCTGCGCATCGACGATGCTGGTGTCCGAAACATCAAGGCACGCAGTAACAACGAAAGTGCTCGGTGAGTCCCCAGGGCCAACATGAGTCGGTGTGACGACGACGGCCCCCTCCTGTCTCAACCCCTCTTGTGCTTGAGAGAACAAGTTGGCGCGATGAGCCTCAAGTGCCTGCCCCCGAGCGACTTCTGCCAAACGTGTGAGCGACTCCTCAGGTTTGGATGCAAGCTCGTCTTGCATAGCCCAGAAGTCGATCACGGCCTGCTTGGCTTGTTCCTCATCGGAGGATGGGTCGACGGTGGGCGTCTGGGTAGTGGTTTGTGAATCCGGGGTCTGGACGGGAGTCGTGGTTGCTGGTGAAGTCGTGAGTGAGCTCGGCTCGTCGACGGGCGCGCTGTCCGTGCAGCCGGCGAGCAGGAGCATCGCGGCGATGGCTGCTGCGATTGGTCTATTCATCGTGAGACCTCCCTGCGTCTCTCCCCTTCCAAAAGCGTCTCAGCGCTTCTGGACGATCACCATCATGACATAAACGCACCTTTAGCACTAGTGCATATAGTCCACTTATGCGGGCAGAAGAGCCTTGGGTATGGGTATGTGGCCTTGAACATGGCCCCTCCTGATCCCTGCAAAGGAACCGGCGGGAAGATCCTGATGAGGGTGGGGATCCCCGCGGTCCCTCATCTCAAGGACACCACAGTTCTACGGAATCCGCACTAGTTTGCCGAAAAGACGTCGGCTCGTCTGCGGCGAGTCAGCGGCGCAGTGCGTCAGTGACAGCGCTGGGTGTCACCTTCAGAGCTTCCGCTAGGTCACGGACGGTCGCCTCTGGGAGGTCTCGTCGAATTCCTTGTGATTCCCAGCGTTTGACGGTTGCCGCCGAGACGTGGGCGGCCAAGGCGAGCTCTGCTACGGACATTCCTGCCAGGGTCCGGTACCAGCGCAGGCCGCCTCCTTGGTGGTTGGGGTTCAGCAGGTCGATGGGCTGGACGTTGAGGGCTGCTGCCAGGGCGTGCAGCTGCTTGGGATTCTGTGGCGCTGCCAGGCCTCGTTCCCAGGTGGAGACGCGTTCCCCACCGGCCAGCCCGAGGCGTCTGGCGACCTCGGCCTGGGTGAGGCCGGCTTGGCGTCGGGCATGCACGAGTGCCTGGGCACTGAATAGCGGGTCGGGCTCCATGGCGAGTCCAACCCTACTCACCGGCCGGAGCCCGGTTGTACGAAGAAAGTTGACGATTCGGTGAGCGTCCAGGCCATCTCGGCTGCTTTTGGGGGTCAAAGGAAAGGAGCCACCATGGCTGAGAGCACAGGCGCCACCCAGTTTGAGTCACTGGCTCAGGCCTCGAGCCGTACCGGCGTGTGCATCCGGACCTTACGGCGGCGAATCGCAGCCGGTGAGCTTCCGGCCTACCGGATGGGGACTCGCCTGATTCGGGTGAATCCGGCCGATGTCGACCGCCTCATGGTCAAGCTTCCGACCAGCTGGTCCGGTCAGACCTTGGCGTGAGCTGGGTGATCGTTGATGTACCCGCGCAAAGCCTGGGAGGTCTCCTACAAGCGGGACCGCGCTGCCGGCATCAGTCGGTATGTCGACCCAGGTCCGTCACGAGAACGACTGCGGCAGCTGCACGAGGCGCACGTGCCGGCACGCACTCTGGCGCGTGCTGCCGGGCTCAGCGATACCGCGGTAAGGGAGATCCTGGACGGCTCCAGAACCCACGTGCAGCGCTCCACCGAGTCGCGCATCAATCGCCTGTCGCTGTCGGGGATCTATGCCGAACAGCAGACCGGTCACGTGCCCCGCATCGGTGCGGTGCGCCGGCTGCAGGCGCTGATGGCCATGGGCTGGAGCCACGACCGGCTCGAGGCCGAAGGCGCGCCCGGGAGTCGGAATCTGATGTACCGCGAAGGGCACCTGATCAGTATCGGTCGATGGCGGCAGATCCGAGAGGTCTACGACCGGCTCTCCATGACACCGGGGCCATCGGAACGAACACGACGCTGGGCTCAAGCCCTCGGATATGCCCCTCCCCTGGCCTGGGATGACGACACGATCGATGACCCTCAGGCCGAACCTGCGGGCGTGCTAGATCACGGCCCTGGAGCCCCCGTCGTCGACCTGGTCGCGATCCGCCGCACCATCGCCAGCCAGAGCGAGGCTACACCGGTGACCCGCACCGAGCAGGTGCACGTCGTCACGGCAATGGCCGCCCGGGGAGCCACCGATACCCGCATCGCCGAACACCTCGGCCTCTCCGAACGCACCATCCTGCGCATTCGTCAACGTCACGAGATCCCCGCCGGACAGCCAACGTCCCGCCCCGCAGCCACGGCGGCGGCCTACCCTCCCCCGCCACGCAACCGGCCTCAGCCCCAACCGGCGGCACCCACAACAGCGCAGCCGCTGCGACCCGCCGGCTTCGGACCCCCCTGAACGACAGGAACCCGCCGGCCACCCACACCCTCACCGTTTCTCCTCTTTAGAGAAAGGACCCCTCTGATGCCCGACACCCCAGCTCACCCGGTCAGGGAACACCTTGCCATCGTCGCCTCGACACTGGACCTCGCCGAAAGCGACATCACCGACCTTCGCCGGGTCCTCGAGGTCGCCGCCTCCACTGTCGAGCAGGCCCAGAGCGAGACCACCCGAGCCCACTTCACCTCCGACCGGAGAACCGCCCGGACCTCCCTGCACAGTGCCGCCGAAATGCTGGCTGCGTCCCGGTCGGCATCCGAGCGCGGGATCAGCCTGACCATCGACATCGAGGAAAGACTGATCAGCACGCGACAACACCTGCACAGCGCCCGCACCCGCGCCGTGGCCCTCACCGCCACCGGCAGCCTTGAGCCGATCCGACAGCAGGCCATGGTGGCCTCGATTGAGGAACAGTCTCGCCTGGTCGACCTGGCGGCCCCACTGGCCCAACGCGCCCGAGCACACCTGCTATCCGTTATGGAGGCCACCGGGAAACTCACCACCGCTGATCCCGATGACTCCCGGCACCACCAGGTCACCTATCAGCTGGATCAGGGAATCAAAGCAGCCACCCGCGCCCTGACCCGAGCACAGGAGTCCGCAGCACATCTCGATCGGACCATCGAGGTCAACAGATACGCAGCCCACCGCTCGATCGATAGGGCAGCTGCAGCCCTGCCCGAGGCATACTCTTCCGAGAGCATCTCGCGTGTTGTGAACGGACCCGCACGATGAGCCGTCCCATGAGGATCGGCGAGATCCTGCTCAGCGACGAGTTCCTGACCCACCTCCACGCCCAAGCCCCCTATGCGGGTGACGGCGCAGCGGGCGACCAGCACACCCATCCAGCCCCGAGGTCCCGCCCGGCAGAACGGCGCCCGAACTCGCTCACAGAGCTACCGGCTGAGACGGGTGCAACTCGGCGTGAACCCGATCGGGGCAGGCCACGATGAAGACTCCCTTCCCGCCCTATCTACCGTGCCAGAGCCGGACCAGTGACGTCCACGCTCGCACTGGTCAGTCGCACCAGCCGCGCCCGCGTCTGAGGACTCTGGTGGCAGCGGCGCAGGAAGGTGATCAGCGCTGTACCGAGCCCGCCCAAGGCCAGGCCGCTGTCGCCGATCTCGGCCAGCTCCTTCTCCCAACGACCTCGCGCCACGGGCACGACGTAGCTGGCTGCTCCCAGGATCCCGATCAGGATCGCGAAGCCCGGCTCACCGAGGTCAAGGAAGTTGGCAATCGCGACACAGAACACGACCGCGCGCGCTTTCCACAGCAGCTGCGCACCCGGCACGCGGGAACCGACCTCGACGAGCACGGCCCAGACGAGCTGGAGTGGACGCAACGGCAGCAGCCACAGCCACAGCAGCGCATCCCAACGGTGGCATCCTGCCTTGACCCGCAGCACCGCATGCCCGATCACGGCAGCTGCCTGATCCGCAGGCAGACCCCCGCAGCGGACCCCGTCGATCAACCCGGCAGAGAGCACCACCGTGCCCCTGCCCAGCCCGCCGGCAGAAACCTCCGCCGCACCCGGTCGAACTCGAAGATCGCCCACGGCAGGGCCAATCCCTTCGCGGCACAGCAGCACCAACACATTCCGCAACGACGACGCCTCCTCGTCGTTCAGGCCGCGAGAACCCATCGTCACTCTCGCCGCAACCCCTTCCCCGGCTCCCCCTGCCAGCACTACCACCGCAAAAGCCACCGCCGCAGCGGCCATCGGCGCCCACTGCGCCGGAACGCTCGCCAGCACCACCAGCCACACCGCGCCCGCCGCGACAACCGCCGGCCCGATCACAGCGATCTTCCACCAGAGCCACCTCATGACACTCTCCCCTCTTCTCCACCCACGCCTTGATCGCGGATCCTCCGTCATCGCAGGACTTCGTGGGTTGTTGGACACCTCCACCATCCACAAGCCCTCCGACAGTCGCGCGCGTCATCCACAACCGGCCCAGCGGCAACACCACCCGCAACCCCCGCGTGAGTCCATGGGGTCACGGGTAAGGCACCCAGCCCGATCCACTTTCTGGAAGGACCCACCATGAACGCCACCGCCACCTCGCCCGCCGAGCGCACCTGGCTCGAGGTCATCGCTCTGCTCGTCGCCGCCAACGACGCCGGACTGCGCGATGCCCAGTCCCGACCGCAGGACCTCAACAGCGCCTGGGGCGCCGGCATCACAGCCGCCGGAGCTATTGCGCTGCTGCCCGACGCCACAGCACGCCAGAGCATCAGCATCGAGCCGGCCGTCAAGGCACTCACCGTCGCAGAACTCATCCGCGCCGCCGAGCTTGCCACCCGCGCCCACCCGATCGAGGACTTCCCCCAGGGCGCCACCGACATCATCATCGAGATCTGCCAGCTCGTGGCCGAGGTCCGGCCATGACCATCCACACCGCCCGCAACCCATACCGGGACCGGCCCACCGACCAGCGCAGCGTCGAAGAGCTGCTGCGCGACTGCGACATCCTCGCCCGCAACCTCCTGTGGGACCACGACGCCGACTCCAACGCCCGCCTGCGCACCTTCGGAGAAGTTGTCGAATCAGCCATCGACCTCTGGAACGCGATACCCACCCAGGTTCCGGACCAACGACTCGACGGCATCCACGCCGCCACCCTGGCCCTGCACCGATCGATCGCCAGCGACCGCACCTGGCCAGGCCTCGGACCACCCGACATCACCATGGAAGAGATCTCCGCCAACCTCACTCGCGCCGCCGACCTCATCAGCAGCCGCAGACTCCCCGGCATCGATCTGTCCCCCGCCGGTGAGCACACCGCCGAGGCCATGCGCGTACGCACCCTGCACATCCTCCACCTCACCACCCACGCCACCATGCTCGCCGCCCAGGCCCGCATCAAGGACATCCACGATCACGTGCCCTCACACACCCTCACCGGCCAGGCGCGCCTCGCCCACGCTCAGCGCTCCGGGCATCGGATCGCCGCCATCGAGGGCGACCTCGCACGCCTGATCGACCTGCAGTGGCCCACCGGGATCAACACCGGCCAACCCCCGGACAAGCCAGAACCCACCCGACTCGACACCGCACTCGCACGCTGGGATGTCCAAGCGCACCGCAGCCTCGCCGCCAGCCCCACCCTGGCAACCATGCTGGCCATCGCGAACACCCAAGCAGACCTGACCTTCCTCAACCTCCACATCACCCGAGCAGCAGTCGAGGACGGCACCATCAACGGAGACGACTACCAGACACGTATCCAGCCAGCCCTGGAGCACCTGCACACATCCTGGACAACCCTGCAACGAGGATTCGCCGAACTCATCGGCAGCCACCGTGAGATCGACCCCGACCTTCGCCTCACCATGACAGAACTACGGGCAGCAGTACGCGAAATCAGCCACGACCACGCCAACCTCGCCAGCCCACACCTCCTCGCCCAACGTCTCGACCTCGAACACGCCCTGAAGGCTCTCCAACACACCACCAGCATCGGTCTCAACCTCGCCTACCTCACCCGCGAGGCCATCGACACCGGGCACGTCACCGTCGCCGCCCGCCCAGCACTCCTCCAGGCCATGGCCTCCGCAGCCCCCGTTCCCGACGGCGGATGGATCAACCCCCGAGACCTCCTCAGCAACCGCGACGTCACACCACCCACCCCAGTCAACACACGCCTGCTCGCCCTCAACGCCAACGTCATCGACGCATCCACCAGCGCCGACTCCGCCACCTCCACCCTCACCCCGACACGCCCACACCACCCCCCAGCACCGAACACACTCCGGCCCTCAAGCATCCCGATCACGAGCCCCACGGCCTCTACCCCGACATCGAGCCCAGGAATCGGACGATAAGCAACCTCGACTGATGCTGGACGGTCGCCGCGCACAGTCGACTGCCCCGTCCAACAGGATCGACTGACGCACCGACGCTGCCCGGCGATCACCTCCCCCAGGTCATACCCAGACACCGATCCCTTGATATCGTCCGGCTGCCGCCACGTCAGCAGACCATCGATGAGCCGCAGCCACGACTCCCTCACGCCGAGCTGCCGGACGAACGACCTTCACTGGTCAATACCGCCCGTCACCCACGCCCGGACACGATCGGTACTGTCCGGCAGGATGCATCACATGCTGATCGTTCGCGCCACCCGCAAGCTGCTCCCCCGACTCCGCGCACCCAAACTCGAAGCCGGCGACGAATCGACCACACTCCTCGGCGACTGGTACGCCACCTCCCTACCCTGGCGCCCACACCACCTCGCCCTGTTCGTCAGCCAGACCACCCTGCTGCCCGTCCTGCTGCCCCTCGCGCCCGCAGCCACCCTGCTGCAGCGCTTCCCCGAACAGCTCGCCGAGGTCCTCACCCGCCACCGCATCGACCCCACCGTCATCGAGCAAGAGTGCAAGCACAACGATCTCGAGCACCGCATCGCACCCACAGCCAACAGAAGCGTCGTCGGCTCCATGAACGAGTTCGTCTTCCTCGCCAACGCCTTCACCAGCACCCCGCACAATGTCGACCCCATCGCCCTGTCGATGCATCTAGCGGAGGTCCCCTGCGGGCCGCTCTACAAACGACACATCACCCCCGACAAAGAACTCCAAGCACTCCTGGGCACATCCCAAGCCGAGTGAGCTTCAGCAGGCCTTTGCCGCAGGGCCGTCAAGGTCGACAAAGACGACGGGGTCCCGGGCATCCACGCTCCGGCCAGGAAACACTCAACGGCCCGCCAGAAGCCAGATCTAACCGAGGCTGAGCACTGGTTCCGCTCAGGCTCTCCAGTGGGATCTTCTCCAGAACTGAGCCTGCTGGTGTACTCGGCCGGACCATCGGCGACCGGCGTGGACGTGATTTTCACGTGTCGCACGTTCAGGATTTTGGGGCTTCGCTATGGACACGT
>JAAZBK010000170.1 GCA_012513855.1 Acidimicrobiales bacterium | reverse complement strand
GGGTAGCCCGAGAAGATGAAGGCGTCGATGCCCAGCTCGACGTAGCGCTCGATCTTGGCTCGGACCTGGTCGGGATCGCCGACGATGGCCGCGCCGCACCCGCTGCGGGCCCTGCCGATGCCGGTCCACAGGTTCGGTTCGACGAAGCCGTCGCCGCCCGACGCGTCGCGGAGCTCGGCTTGGCGCCGCACCCCCGCCGAGGCGCTGTCCAACGACCGCGAACGGATCTCGTCGCCCACCGCGTCGTCCAGCCGGCTCACCAGGCGGGCGGCTGCGGCCAACGCCTCGTCCTCGGTCTCCCGGACGATGACGTGGACCCGGTAGCCGAAGCGGAGGGACCGGCCGTGGCGCTCGGCGCGAGCGCGCATGTCGGTCACCAGCTCGGTCACGGCTGGTTCTGTGTCGGGCCACATCAGGTAGACGTCGGCTTCCCTCGCCGCCACCTCCCGGGCGTGCTCCGACAGACCGCCGAAGTAGAGCGGTGGGCACGTCCCCGACACGGTGGCTGTGCGTGGTGGCTCGACGTCGAGCTCGTAGGTGTCGCCGTGGTGCTCGACCGTTCGGCGGTCCAGCAGGTTGCGGAGGATCTGCATCTCCTCGAGCGTCCGCTGGTAGCGCGGTTCCGACGCGAGCGACTCGCCGGGCCGGTCGCTCGAGATGATGTTCACGGTGAGGCGTCCGCCCAGGACCTGGTCGAGGGTGGCCAGCTGGCGGGCGAGTTGCGGGGGCCAGAGCTCCCCGCAGCGGACCGCCACGAGCAGGCGCATCCGGTCGAGCGAGGGCGCGATGGCACTGGCGAAGGAGACCGCGTCGATGCCGAGCGAGTAGCCCGACGGCAGGAGGATGTTGTCGAAGCCGGCCGCCTCGGCCGTCCGGACGATGTCGCCGCAGTGCTCGAACGAGCTGAGCAGCGCGGGATCGGGAACTCCCAGGAACTCGTAGTCGTCGTCGCACAGGGCCGCGAACCAGGAGACCTCGATGCTCACGGCAGCGGCCTCCCGGCTGCGGCGATGAGCGAGTACCAGTCGGCCCTGCTGAGAGCGACGTCGAGTGCTCCGGCTGCCTCGCGGATCCGCTCCGGCCGCTGGGTGCCGATGATCGGCACCGGTCCCGAGGGGTGGGCCATGACCCAGGCCAGGGCGACGGTGCTTCGGCTCACCGACTCCCGCTCGGCCACGGCGTCGATGGCGCTCAGGAGCGCGGGGGCAGCGTCGCCCGTGGCCAAGCGCCCCTGACCCAGCGGGCTCCACGCCAGCGGCGTGAGGCCGCCGGCCATGGCCCCGTCGAGCACGCCGTCGTCTATCGGGTCGATGTGGAGCAGGCTCAGCTCCGGCTGGACCGTGGCGAGCGGCACGTCGCCGAGGTGGGCCTGCAACGCCGCCACCTGCGACGGCGAGTGGTTCGACACCCCGATCTCGCGGACCTTGCCGGACTCCCTCAGATCGATGAGCACGCGGGCCACGTCGGCTGGGTGGGCGAGCAGGTCGGGACGGTGGACCTGGTAGAGGTCGATCACCTCGACGCCGAGGCGCCGCATCGACGCCTCGCAGGCCGCCCGCAGGTGATCGGCCGAGGAGTCGTACGGGACCGGCGGGACGATTCCGCCCTTGGTGGCCACGACCATGCGTTCCCGAAGCGACGGGTGGGCCGCCAGCACCCGACCGAGCAGATCTTCGGCGGCACCGAACCCCGCGGTGTCGACCCCGTAGATGTCGGCGGTGTCGATGAGGGTCATGCCGCAGTCGAGCGCCGTCTCGATCTTCTGGTGCGCCTCGGCCACCGCGGCGGCCGAGGTGACGTCGTGTCCGGCCAGGCGCCAGCACCCGTAGGAGATGCGACCGACCTCGATGTCGGAACGGCCGAGTCGTGTGGTGTCCATGGGTGGCCAGCTTGGCGCATTCGGCCTCGATGTCGCTCCGAGCAGTCGAGTGGGCCGCCCGGGCACTAGCTTCGACCGGTTGCTCAGATGAGTTTGTGAGGTGAGGGATGGCCGGCGGTCTTGTCGGATTGCTAGATGACGTTGCGGCGCTGGCCAAGCTGGCCGCGGCGTCGGTCGACGACCTCGGGGTGGCCGCGGGCAAGGCGAGCGTCAAGGCCGCCGGAGTGGTGGTCGACGACGCCGCAGTGACCCCGTCGTACGTGCAGGGCCTGGCCGCGGAGCGGGAGCTCCCGATCATCAAGCGCATCGCCATGGGATCGCTGCGCAACAAGCTCCTCTTCATCCTCCCGGCCGCCATCATCCTGAGCGCCATCTCACCCAAGCTGGTCGAGATCATCTTGATGTGCGGCGGCGCCTTCCTCTGCTACGAGGGCGCCCACAAGGTGGTCCACGCCATCAAGAAGGACGACCACGCCCACGAGGCGCCGGCCGTCGTCAAGGGCACTGACGCCGAAGAGGCCACCATCGCCAGCGCCATCAAGACCGACTTCATCCTGTCGGCCGAGATCATGGTGATCTCGCTGAAGGAGGTGCTCGACGAGGAGTGGTGGTCCCGAGCCATCATCCTGGCCATCGTCGGGATCCTCATCACGGTCGTGGTCTACGGCGTGGTGGCCTTGATCGTGAAGATGGACGATGTCGGTCTGTCGCTGGCTCGCCGTGAATCGGAGTCCTCGCAGAAGCTGGGTCGCGGGCTCGTGGCGGGCATGCCGAAGCTCCTGACAGCGCTGTCGGTGGTGGGCACCGCGGCGATGCTCTGGGTGGGTGGCCACATCCTGGTGGCAGGCGCTCACGAGCTCGGTTGGCACACGCCGCGCGAGATCATCCACGACCTGGCCCACACCGTCCACGACCTCGGAGCGGTCAGCGGGGTGCTGGGCTGGTTCATCGACACGCTGGCCTCGGCCATCGTCGGCTTCGTGGTCGGGTTCGTCGTGATGACCATCGTCCCGCTGCTCCCTTTCGGCAAGGACGACGCTCAGGCCGAGGCCGCCGGCCAGCACTGAAGCCCGGAGCGGGCTCGCAATTCCTCCTGGGGGACCTGACATCACGCGGTCTTCAGCCGGTGCCGCGCCCGCCTACGGCACCGGCTGGACCTCTCAGGCTCGAACCAGGCTCGAACCGTCTCGAACGACGGCTCAGGCCGTGACCTCGAGGACCATGTTGAAGGGCGTCTCCGCCACCCGCCGCACCTGCTTGAAGCCGGCCGACGTGGCGATCTCCCGCAGGCGGGCCTCGCCGGCCTGGGCGCCGAGCGCGGTGCCCACGTCCTGAGAGAGCGAACTGGGCGAACCGCTGTGGCGCCGGTACGAGCAGGCCTGCGACTTCCTGGAGGAGGACCTGGAGTCGGGCTACGTGCGGGTCCTCCAGGAGATGATCGCGGAGGGCTGGAGCAACCAGGCGGTGGGGGCCACGGTCCGAGAGCTGCTCTCGGGATGGTTCGCCCTGCTTACCGAGGTGGCGGCCGAGGCCGAGGCCCGCTACGGATCGTTGGGGCCCTTCACCGCCGAGGAGATCGGCACCCTCATAGGCAACTGCTTCATCGGAGCCGAGGCGCTGATCCTGCTCGGGTTCGAGCGCAACGACCTCCCGGTGAGGGCAGCTCTGCGTCGGATCGGCGTGCTGATCCGCGACCTGGAGACGCGAACGAACGGAGACGGCGATGAGAGCTCTGCAACCTGACCAAGAGGGCACCACCACCCGGGACGGGGTGCGCCTCGCCTACGAGGTGTTCGGCGAGGGAAACGACCCGACCGTCCTGCTCCTGCCGACGTGGTCGATCATCCACTCGCGGTTCTGGAAGGCCCAGGTCCCATACCTGGCCCGCCACCACCGGGTGGTCACCTTCGACGGTCGGGGCTCGGGCCGGTCCGACCGGCCGGCCGGCGCAGCCGCCTACGTCGAGCGCCAGTACGGCGACGACGCCGCCGCGGTCATGGACGCCACCGGCACCGACCAGGCGGTGGTGGTCGGTCTCTCCTGTGGAGCCACCTACGGCGTCCACCTCGCAGCCCGGCACCCCGACCGCGTGATGGCGCTGATCGCAGTGGGACCTTCGTGTGGGTTCGACATCATGGTGCCCGAGCGCGAGCAGCACCTGTGGGACGGAGACCTCGACACCACCGAGGGGTGGGCCAAGTACAACCGGCGCTACTGGCTGGAGGGCGACTACGACGACTTCCTCCGCTACTTCTTCTCCCAGATGTACCCCGAGCCCCACTCGACCAAGCAGATCGAGGACTGCGTGGGGTGGGGGCACGAGATCTCGCCCGAGACCCTGGCCGACACCACCGCGGCCCGTCTCGGCTGCGACGGGGTCACGTGCGAGCCGATCGACGCCGTGTGCCAGACGGTGCGCTGCCCGGTGGTGGTGGTCCACGGGACCGACGACCGCATCCGGCCCCTCGCCTACGGCGAACGGCTGGCTGAGCTCACGGGCGGCTCGCTCGTCACCATCGAAGGGGGAGGACACGGCCCGTTCGGCCGCGACCCGGTGTTCATGAACCGGCTGATCCGCGACGTGGTGGCGCGGGCTCGCCCCGACCTGCCCGCCACCCGCAAGACCTGGACCCGGGCCCTGAAGCGGCCCCGCAAGGTGCTGTACCTGTCGTCGGCCATCGGCCTCGGCCACGCCCGCCGCGACGTCGCCATCGCGGCGGAACTGCGCCGCCACCACCCCGACCTCCAGATCCACTGGCTGGCTCAGAACCCGGTCACGTCGGTGCTGGCCGAGGCGGGCGAGACCGTCCATCCCGCGTCGGCCGCGCTGGCGAGCGAGTCGGCCCACATCGAGGACGAGTGCGCCGATCACGACCTGCACGCCTTCCAGGCGATCCGGCACATGGACGAGATCCTGGTGAACAACTTCATGGTGTTCGACGACGTCGTGGAGGCCGGCCACTACGACCTGGTGGTGGGCGACGAGGCCTGGGACATCGACTACTTCCTGCACGAGAACCCGGAGCTGAAGCGCTTCTCCTACGCGTGGATGACCGACTTCGTCGGCTGGCTGCCGATGCCCGACGGTGCGGATGAGGAGGCGGCGCTCACAGCCGACTACAACGCCGAGATGATCGAGCAACGAGCCCGGTTCCGTCGGCTGCGGGACCGGTCGATCTTCGTGGGCGACGCCGAAGACGTGGTCACCGACCGCTTCGGTCCCGGCCTTCCGGCCATAGACGAGTGGACGCGCGACGAGTTCGACTTCGCCGGCTACATCACCGGCTTCGAGCCCGTGGCAGATCGCGAGGCCCTGCGGGCCGAGCTCGGCTACCGCCCTGACGAGCGGGTGTGCGTGGTGACCGTGGGCGGTTCCGGGGTGGGCTTGGCGTTCCTCCACCGGATCCTCGACGCGGTGCCCGCCGTTCGCCGCCAGGTCGCCGACCTCCGCTTCCTGGTGGTGACCGGCCCCCGCATCGACCCGGCGACGTTGCCCAAGAGGCGGGGCGTCACCCTCCGTCGGTACGTGCCGGAGCTCTACCGGCACCTCGCGGCCTGCGACGTTGCCGTGGTCCAGGGCGGGCTCACCACGTGCATGGAGCTCACCGCCAACCGCCGGCCCTTCATCTACGTCCCGTTGCGCAACCACTTCGAGCAGAACTTCCACGTCCGGCACCGGCTGGACCGCTACCGGGCGGGGCGCTGCATGGAGTACGACGAGATCGACTCCGCCACCCTGGCCAAGGCGCTGATCGACGAGC
>JAAZBK010000169.1 GCA_012513855.1 Acidimicrobiales bacterium | reverse complement strand
GGCGCTTCGGATTTCACGGGGTAGTGGGCGTGACTGTGGGGAGTAGATCCCAGTTGGGCCTGCCGGCGTAGAGCAGGGTGCGGATCCGGTAGTTGCGGAAGCTGGTGAAGCCGAACGCGATGCGCTTGACGACCTTGATCAGGTTGTTCGCCGCCTCGGTGGGGCCGTTCGATACGTGCGCTCGGTGCCACGCTGCGATCTGGTGCCGCCACCGGGTGATCGTGCGGCCGAGCTGGCGGACCTCCGGTGGACACGAGTCGTCTTGGAGGTCCGCGCCGAGGCGGATGACGAACTCGAGGCCGACGTCGGGATCGGTGTGGTCGTAGATCTGGCGGACGACCTCCTTGGCGTGCCACGCCATGCGCACCTCGCCCTTGGGGTCGCCCGCCTGGAGCAGCCCCACGAGCTTCTCCCGACCGCGATCGTCGAGGCGCTCGTCAGCTCGGGTGAGCAGCCGGCGGGACCGGTAGAGCGGGTCGTGCTTGCGGCCCCGATGACCGAGGGTCTCGTTCTGGACCCGTCGACGGACCTCGTCGAGACGCTGGTTCGCGAGCTTGCACACATGGAACGGATCCGCGACCTGGGTGGCGTCGGGGAGCATCGTGTCGAACGCCAGACGCCACGGGCCCGACAGGTCCAACACGGCGAAGCGGATCGCGTCGAGCCACCTCTGGTCCCGTCCTGCGAGCCACTCGCACGCCCCGGCTGCGGAGCGGCCAGGGATCACGTCGAGGAGCTGGCCCCGCCGCACGTCGACGATCGAGGTCGACCAGTGCTGGTGTCGCCAACGGCCGAGGCGTGCGAACAACGTCTCGTCCAACCCCAGGGCATCGACGTCGCCGATGCGGTCGGGATCCTCGACCAGCGGCGTGCCGTAGGCGATGACGGTGTCGTTGATCGTGTGCCAGTCGCATCCGAGTTCGACGGCCACCTCGTTGACGCTGCGCTTGTGGCGGCCGACCTGTTCAGTGACCCACCGGCCAGCGCGGTCGGTCATCACGAGGCGCGCCGCTGCGATGTGAGTAGCGGTCTCGGTGAACGATCCGACCGGGCACGAAGCTGCAGGGCAGACCCAGCGGCGCTTGTGCCACACCAGCCGTGCCGGGCGTCCGAAGGCGGGGAGGTCGACCAGCTCGATGGGCCGCTGGTCCTTCACCCACACCGCACCGCCACACCCCGCGCACCGAGGCCGTCCGGTCCTCGTCTCGATGTGCACCCGAACCGGTCCACCCGGCTCGCCGACGGCTCCTCGAACGGTGATCTCGCCGAGACCGACGAGGAGTTCGCACAGGCGCGTAGGGTCGATGATCACAGGGGCTCTCCGGCATCTGAAGGCGTTAGACACCGTCAGATTCGCAGGGCCCCTGTACCGCGCCAGGGACCCTCAACCCTGAATCAGTCCCCCCTTGGAGTTGACCCGGTTCGGTGGACGGGTCGGGTGTTTCGGTCAGGCAGCTGAGTGCTGGGTGTTCTCGTAGTCGATGGGGCTGAGGTAGTCGAGAGCGGAGTGCCTCCTTCTCGTGTTGTAGAAGCCCTCGATGTAGTCGACGACCGCGAGGGTGGCCTCGTGGCGGGTCCGGAACCTGGTGCGATCGAGCAGCTCGCACTCGAGACTCGCGAAGAACGACTCGGCCATCGCGTTATCGAAGCAGTCCCCCGCGGTGCCGGTGGAGGGGCGTACGCCAGCTTCCGCGCATCGCTGTCCGAACGCGATCGAGGTGTATTGGCAGCCCTTGTCGGAGTGGTGGATCACCTCGGTGGGTCGGCGCCGCCAGATCGCCATGTCGAGCGCGTCGAGCACGACCTGGGTGTGCAGCGTGTCGGCGACAGCCCAGCCGACGATGCGACGGGACCACACGTCCAACACGACCGCGAGGTAGGCGAACCCGGCCCAGGTCGGGACATAGGTGATGTCCGCGACCCATTTCTGGTCCGGTCCGGACGCGGTGAAGTCCCGCTGCAGAAGATCTGGTGGGGCCCCATCGGCGCCGCTGCGCCGGGTCGTGGTGTGCTTTCGGCGCCGTGTCACACCCGCCAGCCCGGCCTGGCGCATCAGTCGGGCGACTCGTTTGCGGCCCACCCGCTCGCCGCGGGCGGCGAGCTCGGCGTGCACCCGGGGCACCCCGTAGGTGCCACGCGACTCCGCGTGGATGTCCTCGATCAGCTCGGTGAGCCGGCGGTCCTCGACGGTGCGTGCAGCGTCGGGGCGC
>JAAZBK010000168.1 GCA_012513855.1 Acidimicrobiales bacterium | reverse complement strand
TCGAGGAGGCCGCCCACCGGGGTTGGGTCGACCGTGCCCACCGGGCGGCCTTCCCCGAGATCGCCGGGGAGCTGGCCGGGCGGTACGACGTGGTGAGCATGTTCCACTACCTGGAGCACACCCGAGATCCGCGAGCGGAGCTGGACGCCGCCACCACGGCCGTCGCGCCTGGCGGCTTCTTGATGATCGAGCTGCCCGACCCCGAGTGCGTGTCGGGCAGATGGCTGGGTCGCTACTGGATGCCCTGGCTCCAGCCCCAGCACCAGCACTTCCTGTCGATCGACCGGTTGGAGGAAGCGTTGGCCGAGAGGGGCTTCACCGTGCTCGACCGCTACCGGGCGCCCCTCACGGCCGGCGGCGACACGCTGGCCGCCGCCTGGGTCGCTGCCGGTCAGGTGGCCCCCCGCCCGTGGATGCCGTGGCTCCCGCGGCCCACCGCGCTCGACCGGGCCGCCCGCATGGCGGTGTGCACCGCGGCGGTCCCGCTGGGGCTCGCAGCAGCTGCGGTCAGCCAAGCGAGGGCGGCGGTGACCGGAGGCGACCTGCCGGGCAACGCGTTCCGCGTGCTGGCCCGCCACGACGGTGCGACCGCTCTCTCGACCGCCGGCTGACCGCACCCGCCTGGCTCAGAGGTGGGCCAGCTCGCCCCGGCCGAGGGTTCCCGTGACCAGGCCGAGGAACTGGCGCAGCATGGCGGCAGTGGCCCCCCACACGGTGTCGCCGTACAGCTCGAAGAAGAAGATCGACCGGTGGTCGCCGAAGATGCTCCAGCGCTCCTCCCGGTAGACCTCGGGCAGCATCAGCTCGCTCAGGGCCACGGTGAGCACTGCGTCGACCTCGCCGGGGTTGGGCCGCAGCTCGGGCCTCCCACCGCTCAGCAACCCGACGTAGGGCACGATGAACGAGTCGCTGGTGATGGTGCTGAGGTGGTCGAGCTCACCCACGATCTCCACCGTCGCGGGATCGAGCGCCACCTCCTCGAGCGCCTCTCGCCGAGCGGTGTCGACCAGTTCCTCACCTGGGTCCTGGCCACCACCGGGGAAGCTGACCTCGCCGCTGTGCACGCGCAGGCTCGGTGACCGGCGGGTGAGAACCACGTACACCTCGCCCTCGTGCTCGTACAACGGCACGAGCACCGCTGACCCCCGCTTCACGAGGTGCTCACGCTCCGACCGCACCACCGGCTCGGCCGAGGCGAAGGCCTGACGGATCTGGTCGAGCGTCACGGGATGGGCGGCGACATCCGCCCACGGCGCCGGCCGACCGGGCTCGACGATGGGTGGTCGAGGTATGTGCTGGGGGCCGCCTCGGCGCACCGTTCAGAGCGAGGTGACGTCGGCCACGGACGGAGCGGACCCGGCTTCGGCTTCGGCGGCCAGGTGCTCGAGGACGTCGCGCAGGCCGCCGGTCTTCAGGTCGGCCAGCAAGCGCCCCGGCGTGACGTCGCCCTTCTCCCACTCCATCCACTTGGCGAGGAGCTTCACTGGGTCGGCGGGCGGGCGTTCCATGGGCCGCAGCCTACCGGCGGCCTCGCACCGGAAGCCGCTCCGGTACCGTTGTGACCGACACCACGTCCCGGCGGAGGAGACACCGTTGCCCGACCAGCCCACCAGCCACCTGCGGAACCGGCCGCGCCAGGCGCGTTCGGCGGCGCGGGTGGAGCACCTCCTCGATGCCGCGGAGGCGGTGTTCGAGGAGGTCGGCTACGACGCGGCCACCACCAACCTGGTGGCCGCGCGCGCCGAGGTGCCCGTCGGCACCCTCTACCGGTGGTTCCCCGACAAGAACGCGCTGGCCGAAGCTCTGGCCGACCGCTACCTGGGTCTGCTGGTCGGTCTCTACGACGACCTGCTCACCGACATAGACCCCGAGGAGCGCGCCGGTGAGTTCCTCCGGCGGGTCATGCACAAGCTGACCAGTGCCACCCGCGACCAGAGAGCCCTCCCCGCGCTGCTCGTGTCGGCCATGGTCCCGGGAGGCCGGTCATCCGCCGGTGCCCGCCTGCGAGCAGGCCTGGAGGGCTACATCCGGGAGGTCCTCGAGATGCGGGTTCCCGGGCTGCCCGACGACGTGCGCGACCGCACGGCCGACGTCTGCGTGACCCTGGCCCACCTGATCCTCGCCGCCGCGTCGGACGATGCCCATCCGGAGCGGGAGGCCATGGTCGACGAGTACATAGACGTGATGCTCGCCTACCTGGAAGCCAAGTTCCCCGACATCGGCCACCCGGTGTGGACCGACCCCGACCCGTCGATCCGCCCACTCCACCCCGCCCCCGATCGCGCCACCCGCGTGGCCGCGTCGAACCGTCCCTGAGCCCGTAGGCCGGCTGCCACCGGTGGCCGAACGAGACCGCCGGCGACACCGCCGGCGACACCGCCGGCGAGATCGTCGATGACTTGCCCGGGTGCTGAGTATTAGGTATACCTACCAACTCTTCTAGCGCCCACCTATCAGGAGCGGTCATGCTGCACTTCTCGACCCCGGCCCGGGTCGTGCCCTCGAAGTTCCTCCACCCGGATCCTGGTGGAGGCCACGCGATGAGCGGCGCCGTCACCCGCCCGCGCGGGGCCATGGCGCTTCTCGCCACCCTGGTCGCAGCCCTGGTGGCCCTGGTCCCCGCCGGCGCGGCCTCCGCCGCCACCACGGTGGTCGACGGTCAGCTCGACTGGGGCATCAAGTCCTCTTTCGTCTCCTACATCACCGGTCCCATCGCCCACGGCACCGTCACGCCCACCGGCGGCGCCACCGCCGGGTTCACCTTCCCTAGCGCGGCGGGCACCGGCGACGGAGAGAGCTTCTCGGTGGGCGTGACCGGCGGGGTGCAGTTCAGCGGGCACGAAGGCGTCCTCGAGATGTCGATCAGCGGCATCCAGGTGACCCGGTCCGGTTCCACCGGAACGCTCGTGGCAACCGTGTCGAGCAAGGACCGCGACAGCGGGGTCACCAACAGCTACCCCAACGTCACCGTGGCCACGCTGGACTTCACCGGCCAGCCGGCGCTCGCCCCCACCGGCACGACCACCTACTCGAACGTGGCTGCCTCCCTCACCGCCGAGGCCGTTCCTGCGTTCAACGACTTCTACACCGCCGGTACGGCGATGGATCCGGTCTCGCTCACCCTGGTGACGGGTTCCGACGACGCCCAGACGCCTGATCCGCTGCCGACCCCGGGCGAGGAAGACCCCGACGACCCCGCCACGCCCGAGGACCCCGACGCCGAGACGCCGGACTCGACCACCACCACCGAGATCACCACCACCACCGTCGGGTCCGACACCACCCCGACCACCTCTGAAGCCGGAGGCGGCACCACCACGGTGGCAACCACGCCCCCGCCAGCCGCCCCGCCCGCCGTGGGCGGAGCGGGCGGTGCCGCGGCCCGGCCCACGGCCCTGGCCCGCACCGGTAGCTCCCCGACGCTCATCGCCGTCGGCACGATGCTGCTCGTCGCCGGCGTGGCCGTGGTAGCCACGGGGCGGCGAGTGCGGTCGACGCACTGATCCGGCTTCGCTGATCTGGCTTTCGCAGCGCGGGTGTCGCCTCCACAGGGGTGCGGCACCCGCGCTTCGTCGTCCTGGCTAGGCGACTGCCGAGCCGAGAGCTTCGAACAGGGCGATGTTCAGCTCGTAGCCGCGGCCGATCTCGGCCACGATCCGCTCCTTGTCCTCGGGCGACCAGTCGACGGCGTCGAGGCTCTCGCGATAGCGGACCTTGTACGCCTTGGGGCTTTCGATGCCGTCGAAGCGGTAGAACGACCAGCCGTCGTCGTCCAGCTCGTAGATCCGAGCGATCACCCGCCCCAGGTACTGGCCGCCGGAGAGGTCGCCGAGGTAGCGGACGTAGTGGTGAGCGAGCAGCCCCGCGTTCCACGTTCCCGCCAGAGCCCTGATCCGGCCGGCGTACTCCGCGGTCTCGGGCAGGACCTCGGACCTCTCCTCCCAGCCGGGGCCGCGCAGGAACGCCAGATCGGCCTCCAGGGCTGAAACACGGTCGAGCGCCTCGTCGTGGAACCGAGCGAGCACGGGATCGTCGGACTGCTCGTGCATCGCCGCCTCGAGGGCCCGGTAGACGTGCAGGTGCTGATCGACCATGGTGGCGTAGCCCTCCACGGAGAGGTCGCCCGCCACCAGGTCCTTGACGAACGGTGCCTGCTCGGCCCGCTGGTGATCGGCCCACGTGGCGGCGCGCAGGATCTGGGTGAACCGGAGCTCGGCCGGTTCCGTCTCCTCGGGCGGAGCCGTCACGGCGGCCCTCCTCTCGATCGTGGTGCGAAGGGGCAGTACGGCCATGGTTCCCGAGCTGTCGCTGGCGAACACCTCGAGCGGGTGGCCGTAGGCGAGGGACAGCACATCCGGGCGCAGGGCCTCCGCCGGCGGAGCGGCGAGGACCACCTCGCCGCGGTGCAGGAGGACGACGCGGTCGGCGTGAGCGGCGGCAGCGCTCAGGTCGTGGACCACCACCACCACGGCGTCGCCCGCGTCGGCCCGGCGGCGCAGCAAGGCGAACACGGCTTCCTGGTGGCGGACGTCGAGTGCCGCGGTGGGCTCGTCGAGCAACATGAGCTGGCTCTGCTGGGCCAGCACGCGAGCCAGGCCCACCCGGGCCTGCTCCCCGCCAGACAGCGAAGGGACGGGGCGGTCGCGCAGCAGAGCGAGGTCGCAGGCGGCGATGGCCTCCTCCACGACCTCGTCGTCCTCACCCGGCGCGGACCGGTCGAGCCAGGGAGCCCGGCCCATCCGCACGACCTCGTCGACCCTGAACGGGAACGCCAGCTCCTGGCGTTGGCCGAGCACCGATCGGTAGCGGGCGGTGGCGGTCGGACTCATGTCGCCAGCCGGCCGGCCGGCCAGGCGCACCTCCCCCGCGGCCAGCGCCACGTCTCCGGCGAGCGCACGGAGCAAGGTGGTCTTGCCGGCCCCGTTGGGCCCCACCAGCGCCACCACCGACCCGCCATCGACTCGCAGATCGACGTCGTCGAGGATGGTGTACGGCCCGAGGTCGACGCGGAGCCGCTCGGCCTCGATCGCCGGTGAACCCACTGCAACGCGCTGCACGTCTGCCGGTGCCTGCACCTTCATGCCCAACCTCCCTGCCCGGCGCGGGTCCGCCGCAGCAGCACCAGGAACCACGGTGCGCCGATGAGCGCCGTGAGCACCCCCAGCGGCAGCTCAGCGGGTGCGGCGATCGTTCGGGCGACGAGGTCGGCGACCACCAGGAAGACCGCTCCCAGCAGAGTCGAAGCAGGAAGCAGGATCCGATGTCCCGGGCCCACCGCCAGGCGGACCAGGTGCGGTACCACCAAGCCGATGAACAGGATCTGGCCCGACACGGCCACCGCCGCGGCGGTCAGCGCGGCCACCGAGAACAGGATGGTCCGCTGGAGCCGGCGCACGTCGACGCCGAGGTGTCGGGCGGCTGCCTCGCCCAGGGCGAGCAGGTCGAGCTGACGTGAGACGGCCAGGGCGGCAGCGAGACCGGCCACCGCGAACGGCACCACGAGTCCCACCTTCGTCCAGGTGGCCTGGGCCAGCGATCCAAGCGTCCAGAACGTGATTCCCCGCAGCTCGGCATCCGACGACAGGAACATCAACAGACCGATCACCGCCCCGACGAACGCGTTCACAGCGATTCCCGTGAGCACGAGCGTCACCACCTCCATCCGGCCGTCGCGCCGCGCCGACGCTGCCACCAGCGCCACCGTGGCCAGACCCGCGGCCAGGGCTGCGAGGGGAAGCGTGAACGCGCCGAACGGCGAGATCCCGAAGACGATCACCGCCACGCCGCCGAGGGCGGCGCCCGACGAGACGCCCACCACTCCCGGCTCGGCCAGCGGGTTGCGGACCATGCCCTGCATGGCGGCGCCGGCCGCACCCAGGGAGCCACCGACCAGGACGCCGAGCACCACCCGTGGGAACCGGACCTCCCAGAGCAGCGACGACCCCACCGGGTCGAGCGGAGCCCCGCTGACCAGGCCCAGACGACGGCCGACCTCTCCCAGGACCTCGCCCACCGGAACCGGGTAGGCCCCCATCGAGCACGCGGCGCCTGCGGCCACCAGCAACATCACCGACAGCAACCCGAGCAGCGCAGGGCCTCCGATGCGCCGGCGTTCCCCCGAACGACGACGCTTCAGCGCCGTCACCGAGACATCGCCTCACGGAAGTCCTGGGCGAGCTGCGACACCGCTCCAGGGGTCCGTGAGCCGAAGCTGAACAGCAGGCCGTCCTCGATCGTCACGATCCGCTTCGCCTGCCCCGCCGGGGTCTGGGCGATGCCGGGCACCTCGACCATGCCGTCGACCCCACCGACGGAATCCAGCCCCGTGGTGGTGGCCAGGATGATGTCTGGCGCGGCCTTCACCAACGCCTCGGCGGTGAGGGGGGTGAAGGGGTTCTCCAGGCCCATGTCGGTGCCGGCGTCGATGCCACCGGCAGCATCGATCATGGCGTCGGCACCCGAGCCCGGCCCCGAGATCAGGTACACCCCGGCCGACCCTCGTACGTAGAGGAACGCCACCCGGGGCCGGTCGGCTCCCGGGTCGGGTATGGCGCCGGCCAGCTCGTCCTCCGTTCGTTCGACCAGCTCCTCGCCGGCTTCGGGTATGCCGAGCGCGGCTGCGATGGCTCGGACGCGCGGCCCGATGTCGGCGAGCGACTCGGGTCGAGCGAACTCGACCACGGGGATCCCCACGTTGCGGATGTGCTCGATGGCCTCGGGGGGTCCGGTGTCCTCGTCGGCCAGCACCACCGTGGGATGCAGCGACAGCACCGACTCCGCCGAGACGTCGTGGGCCCGGGTCACCAACGGGAGATCCTCTGCCTCGCTGAAGGTCGCCGACACGTCGCGTGCCACCACGTTGTCGCCCAGCCCCAGGTCGAAGACGATCTCGGAGATGTTCCCCTGGAGCGGGATGATCCGGCTGGCGTCGGTGATGGTCACCGTCGTGCCGTCGTGGGACTGCACCGTGGCAGGCAGGTTCGGGGTGGGAGCCGCGGGCCGAACGACGCCTGCGGTGCTGGTGCTGGTGCTGGTGCTCGTGCTGGTGGTGCTCCCAGCCTCGTCTCGGGCACCGGGAAGGTCGACGGGCGACGAGCCGCACGAGGCGACCACCAGCGACATCACCAGGCCCGCCAGCACGGCGGGGAGAGCGGCGCTGACAGGTCGACGCGGCACTCGATCACCGCCGGCGCGCGCCGGATGCCGGCTCACGATGCTTCGATGCCGGGCGATCGCCGTCGCCACAGCGCGTAGCCGCCACCTCCGAGCACCGCCAGGGCCACCGACGCCAGCGCCACGAGACCCACGACCGAGCCGCCGGCGCCATCCCCACCACCCCCTGACGAGGATGATGTCGCCGACGCACGGGCCGATTCGACCGTGCCGTCGGCGTCCGCATCGGCATCGGTGTCGTCGTCGGCACCGTCGACCGACGTGGTCGAGGTGGAGGAGGCCGCGGTGGTGGTCGGGGCCTCGGTGGTGGCGGTCGACCCGCCGGCGGCGGGGGCTGCGGTGGTGCTCGTCGTCGCAGCGGCCTCGTCGTCGCTCGCCGCGGTCTCGTCTGGTGCGACGGGCCACGTCGGAGCGACGGGCTCCGGAGCCGGCTGCGGGGCAGCGGGCGGAACGGTCGGTGCCGGTTGGGCCACGTCGGCCGCGAACGAGATCGGGACGAAGATGTCCTGGGACCGGTCGGTGGTGCGGGTGTGGTCGTTGCGGGTGACCACGGCGCAGGTCACCGCCCGGCAGTCGAGTCCGCCGGGGAGGGCGGCACCGACGGTGAGCGCCACCGAGAACGAGCCGCCGGCACCGTAGGGGGTGGTGAGGCCCTGGCCGTAGCTGGGCGGGTTCGAGGAGATCCACGCCGACGCACCTGAGGAACCGCTCTGGTCGACCCCACCACCACATGGCGTCGGGACCTGGTTCAGGGCCGGCACAGCGCACATCACCACGTAGACGCCCTTGTTGGCGTCGTAGCCGGAACCGGTGACGGTGACCACCGCACCACCGGGCTCGAGGCCGGCCACTCGTTCCACCGTGAGCGTCCGCACGCCGTCGCTGGCAGTTCGACCATCTGCCGACAGCGTGGTCTGCGGCGCCACCAGGGGATCCCCCTGCGCACCCGCCACGCCGGCCGCCGATACCACCGACAAGAGCACGGCCGCCAACGCCGCCAACACGGCCACCACCGCTCGGTCGGGCCTCGTCGGCGATGGGAACTGCTTCGGCTCGACGACCGACCTCAGGTGCATGTTAACCAACCCTAATCATCCATAGATGGCATGCTCAAGGCAGAACGTCGGGCCCTCCGGCATCCCGAACGCGGAGGAGCCCGGACCTCGCGGCCCGGGCTCCTCGTTCACTCGGCTTCCCTGGAGGGAAGGGCTACATCATGCCGCCCATTCCACCCATGCCACCCATGCCGCCCATGCCCGGGGGCATGCCGCCGGCGGCGGCCGCTTCCTCGGGCTTGTCGGCCACGATGGCCTCGGTGGTGAGGAGGAGGCTGGCGATCGACGCCGCGTTCTGCAGCGCAGCGCGGGTGACCTTGGCCGGGTCGATGACGCCCGACTTGACCAGGTCCTCGAACTCGCCAGTGGCGGCGTTGAGACCGATGTTGCCGGTCTCGCGCTCCACCTGCTGGACCACGACAGCACCCTCGAGACCGGCGTTGGCGGCGATCATCCGAGCCGGGGCGTCGAGCGCCTGGTGCACCGACTTGGCACCGGTGGCCTCGTCGCCCGAGAGACCCTCGATGGCCTTGGCGACCGCGGCGCGGGCCCGGACCAGCGTGGTGCCACCGCCGGGCACGATGCCCTCTTCGATGGCGGCACGGGTGGCCGAGAGGGCGTCCTCGATGCGGTGCTTCTTCTCCTTGAGCTCCACCTCGGTGGCGGCACCCACCTGGACGACGGCGACGCCGCCGGCCAGCTTGGCGAGGCGCTCCTGGAGCTTCTCGCGGTCCCAGTCGGAGTCGGTGTCCTCGATCTCACGCTTGATCTGGGCGACACGACCGTTGACGTCGTCGGCGGAACCGCCGCCCTCGACGATGGTGGTGTTGTCCTTGGTGATCACGACCTTGCGGGCGGAGCCCAGGAGGTCGAGCGTGGTGTTCTCCAGCTTGAGACCGACGGTCTCGGAGATGACCTGGCCACCGGTGAGGGTGGCCATGTCGCCGAGCATGGCCTTGCGGCGCTCGCCGAACCCGGGGGCCTTGACGGCGGTGGAGTTGAAGGTGCCGCGGATCTTGTTGACCACGAGGGTGGCGAGGGCCTCGCCCTCGATGTCCTCGGCCACGATCAGCAGCGGCTTGCCGGTCTGCATGACCTTCTCCAGCACCGGCACGAGGTCGGCGACGGCGGAGATCTTGCTCTCGGTGAACAGGATGTGAGCGTCCTCCAGCACGGCTTCCTGGCGCTCGGGGTCCGACACGAAGTACGGCGACAGGTAGCCCTTGTCGAACTGCATGCCCTCGGTGAACTCGAGGTCGATGCCGAAGGTGTTCGACTCCTCGACGGTGACCACGCCGTCCTTGCCGACCTTGTCGATGGCGTCGGCGAGCACCTCGCCGATGGCCTTGTCGTTGTTGGCCGAGATGGTGGCGACCTGGGCGATCTCGCTGCGGTCGTCGATCTCCTTGGCCTGCTCGGCGATGGACTCGACCGCGGCGGCCACGGCCTTGTCGATGCCGCGCTTGAGGGCCATGGGGTTGGCGCCGGCGGCCACGTTGCGGAGGCCCTCGCGCACGAGCGCCTGGGCGAGCACGGTGGCGGTGGTGGTGCCGTCGCCCGCTACGTCGTTGGTCTTGGTGGCGACCTCCTTCACGAGCTGGGCACCCATGTTCTCGTAGGGGTCTTCCAGCTCGATCTCACGGGCGATCGAGACACCGTCGTTGGTGATGGTGGGGGCGCCGAACTTCTTCTCCAGCACGACGTTCCGGCCCTTCGGGCCGAGGGTCACCTTGACGGCGTCGGCCAGCTTGTTGACGCCGGCCTCGAGGCCACGACGGGCCTCGTCATCGAACTTCAGGATCTTTGGCATGTGGTCTCCTCAGCTCACTTCTCGACGATGGCGAGCACGTCGCGGGCGTTCAGGATCAGCACGTCCTGCCCATCGACGGTGATCTCGGTTCCGCCGTACTTGGAGTAGACGACGGTGTCGCCGACCTTGATGTCGACGGGGATGCGCTTCTCGCCGTCCTCGTCCCAACGGCCCTCGCCCACGGCGAGGACCTCGCCCTGCTGGGGCTTCTCCTTGGCGGTGTCGGGGATGACCAGACCGCTGGCGGTGGTCTCCTCGGCGTCACCGGGCTTGACGACGATTCGGTCTTCGAGCGGCTTCAGGGACATTGCGCCTCCAGTGGCGATGGTTTCCGTGCCGACGCTCGCCGTTTCCGCGGCGTTAGCACTCCTCTATGGCGAGTGCTAACGATACGGCGCTGGTGTGCGGATCGCAAGCAGTCGAGCCATGAGAGTGCTAACTAGCCGCCTCCTGGCCGCCTGACCGCCAGCACCGGGCGGGGCCGGTACCGTTCGCCCGATGTCGACCCGGGGAACCGCTGCCGTCGTAGCCATCCTGGGCGGGATCGTGCTCACGGTGCTCCTGTTCGTGCCCGTGGCCGCGATCAGGTACCGGAAGCAGGGCCGGCTCACCGGTGGCGATCTCCTGGCGCTGGTGACCACGGCCGTCTACGGACTCGCGCTGTGGACCTACACGTTGCTCCCGCTCCCCGCGAACGACGACTTCGAGTGCCGCGAGCCCATCACCGACCTGAACGAGATCCTCGACGGCGTCCGCTCCCATCCCCATGCGACCCTGCTCGACCTGGCCCGCAACCCGATGGTGCTCCAGGTGGTGCTGAACGTGGCCCTCTTCGTGCCCCTCGGCTTCCTCCTCCGGGTGCGGGCCAGGCGGGGCATCGTGGTCGCCGGCCTGGCCGGCCTGGCGGCATCTCTGGCCATCGAGCTCACGCAGTACACCGGCATCTGGGGCCTCTACCACTGCGCCTACCGGTACTTCGACGTCGGTGACCTGATCGCCAACCCGGCGGGCGCCCTGATCGGCTCGGTCGCCGCGGCCGCGGTGGTGGGCCGAACCCCGGAGCCGGCGGTCAGGGTGACGCCCCGGCTCACGACCGGCCGGAGGATCGCGTCGTTCGCCTCCGACCTGATCATCGTGGTGGTCACCGGCGCCGCAGCCGTGGTGGCGTGGCGAGCCTGGCTGCTGGTCGGACGGCACGTGGCGGTGGACGACATCGACCACGGCACCCAGGCCGTGGTCCAGTGGGGCGTGCCCTTCGCCCTCCAGTCGGTGGCGGTGCTGGCTTCGGGACGCACGCTGGGGGAGGCCACCGTGCAGATCCGGACGCGGGCCCGCCGTCGGGGCTGGACGTTCCCCGGCCGCCTACTGAAGTTGGTGAGCGGGGTGGGCGTGCTCAGCCTGCTCGGGGCGGCCGTCGTGCCCGGGTCGGGCTGGCTGCTCCTGTCACTGCTGGTGGTGCACCTGGCGGCGGCGCCCCTCACCGGAGGTCGCGGCCTCAGCAACTTCGTGGCCGGCCTCGACGTCGAGCTCACCGCCCCGACGACACCGGCGCCGGAGCCCTGACCGCGACCTGACGACGGGACCCGGGCGACGCTGGCCGGGTCCCGTCGCCGTCCTCGTACCGCTGTTCAGCGGTGGACGATCCGGCAGCGATCGCTCAGCGGTCGACCGTCTCCGGTGCCCGCTCGGGCGTGGGTGCCGGTGCTTCGGTGCCGGCGGGGGCCACCTTCGGGCCGATCCGCCCCAGGCGCACGCCCAGGCCCTTGACCACCGGGTGACGTGACGGTTCGACGGTGCCGAGCGCCTGGCAACCCTCGGCCCACGTCCGGCCCTCCAACATGGTGACCACGTCGGAGGCACGCCGGGCGTCGATGCGGAGCCGTCGGCTGCGGGTGGCGCCCGACAGCCTGGTGAGCAGGTCCGAGGCCCGAGCGAGCACCTTGGGGTCCAATTGGGCATCGGCGTCGTGGCAGGTCTCCGCCGCGTACGCGAAGAGCGACGCCGCCTCGTCGCGCAACTCGGGCGAGCGGGCCATCGCGAGGCCGACCGCGGCGGTGTTCCGCTCGGCCAGCCGCCACCAGGCCGCCAGTCCGGGGTGCTCCCGATAGGGACCGTCGCGGAACTTGCGGAGCGCTTCGACGTCGAACCTTGTCGCCGCCGGCCGTTCCTCGACCAGCTCGGCCGCTCCCGGAACCTTCTCGAGCAACTCGTCGCGGGCCATGGCGCCCTTGGTGATGTCGAGCGAACGGTGGGCGAAGAGGACGTCGAAGATGTTGACCGGGCAGACGGAAGTGGCGGTGATGGTTCCCGACAGCTCCCAGTCGCCCTCGTTGCGGAACCGTTGGGAGAAGTCGACGGTGCCAGCCGACGCCAGGTCGTCGTGATCGAAAAGGAACACCTTGAACCCGATGCTGTCGTCGGCGTTCAACCAGGACCAGATGTTCTCGAAGAAGTTCTGCTGGTTCTGGATGGCGCTGGTGACCGCGCTGGTGATCTGGGCCTCGAAGCCGGCCAGTTCGGCGTCGGTCACGTCCTGGTTGCTCACCGTGCGAGTGGCCACGATCTGGTTGACCGCGTCGCGGACGCCGTCGTTGAGGGCCTGGTGGCCGGCCTCGGCGCCCGCGTCGGACACGTTGTCCTCCTCCATCAGGACGCACACCACACCGATCACCCCACCGACGTCGGCCTGGATGGCGTCGAAGGGAGGGGGTACGGGGATCGGCTCCAGGGAGGTGTCCCACTCGCCGATGGCTGCGGGCACCGTGATCACGTCGCCATCGTCGACGTCGGTGTCCCCGAGGTTTCCGTGGCTACCGGGGGTGGTGTGGATCACCGCATCACCTGTGAGGTTCAGCGCGGGCGACACGGCCACGGTCGAGCCGTCGACCTTGAAGAAGACCGTCCACAGGTAGGGCTCCGCCGATCCCAAGCCGTCGCCCTCGTCGCGACAGTGCAGCCGGTTGATGTCGAAGCGGATGTTGAGGGTGTTGCGAGCCATCGATCTGTCCTTGGTCACGGACCGGGCGCTCACCCGGTCGTTCCAATGACGGATCGGGGGCCGACGCGGATACGCGAACCCGTGCCCCCGGGTGGACGACCGTGATCAGGCGATCAGCGGCAGCTTGAGGTTGGGGTCGGCACCGTGGTCGAGCCCGCTGGGGCCATCGGATCCGAGCCGCCACCAGGCCGCCGCCGCGACCATGGCCGCGTTGTCGGTGCACATCGACCGGCTGGGCAGGAAGCCGTGGATGCCGTCCTCGACGCACGCCGACAGGAAGCGCTCGCGAAGCAGCGAGTTGGCCGCCACCCCGCCGCCGAGCACCAGGCCCTTGGCGCCGATCTGCTGGGCGGCGCGGCGTGCCTTGGTGACCAGCACGTCGACCACCGCTTCCTGGAAGCTGGCTGCCACGTCTGCGGTGCCGGCGTCGGGGTTCTTGCGAACGTGGTTGATGACGGCGGTCTTGAGCCCGGAGAACGAGAAGTCGAGCCCCTCGCCGTACATGGCGCGGGGGAACGTGATGGCCTCGGGGTCGCCCTCCATGGCGATCCGGTCGATGGCCGGCCCACCGGGATAGCCGAGGCCGAGGTATCGGGCGACCTTGTCGAACGCCTCGCCGGCGGCATCGTCGAGGGTGTTGCCGAGCAAGCGGTAGCGGCCGTGGCCCTCCATGGCCACGAGCATCGTGTGCCCGCCCGACACGAGCAGGACCACCACCGGCAGCTCCAGCGACGGGTCCTCGACCAGCGCCGCGTAGAGGTGGGCCTCGAGGTGGTTGACGGCCACGAACGGGACGTCCCAGACCAGGGCCAGGGCCTTGGCCGTGCTGACGCCCACCAGCAACGAGCCCACCAGGCCCGGGCCGACGGTGGCGGCCACGGCATCGAGGTCGGGACCGTCGACTCCCGCTTCCACCAGCGCCTCGGCGATCACCGGTGTGAGGAGGTCTACGTGGGCGCGGCTGGCGATCTCGGGGACGACCCCGCCGAAGCGGGCGTGGATGTCGACCTGGCTGGACACCACCGACGAGCGCACGAGGTGGCCGCCGACGACGACCGATGCAGCCGTCTCGTCGCACGACGTCTCGATGCCGAGGATGGTGGTGGTGGGGTCGACTGTGGTCATGTGCGCTTCTCGGGGTCGGCTCGGTGACGGGTGCCGGCGGCGGGTGAGCCCTCCGCGGCCGGATGACCCGACGGTATCGGCGGTTCGGCCCGGAACCCCGTTCGAACCGTGGGTGGCGAGAGCGATGCTTCGACCGCGGCCAGGCGGTCGAGGTACTCGGGGTCGGTGACGCCGTGCGCCCACATGACCAGGGCGTCCTCACCGTTGTCGGCGTAGTAGCCCTTGCGGGCTCCGGCGGGAGCGAAGCCGAAGTGCCGGTAGACCGACTGGGCCACCAGGTTCGAGACCCGGACCTCCAGGGTGAGCTGGTTGGCACCGAGGCCCAGGGCACCGCGCACCAGCTCGGCCATCAGCCGTCGGGCTATGCCGTGCCCCTGCCACGCGGGGTCGACAGCCACGGTGGCCACGTGGCCGTCGTCGGCGATCATCAGCACCCCGGCGTAGCCCACCACCGTGGGCCCGACGCGGGCCACCACGTAGAGCCGGTTGGAGCGTTGGAGCTCCTCCTCGAACAACCGGGACGACCACGGCCGCGGGTACACCTGCCGCTCGATGTCCAACACGGCGCGAAGGTGCCGGGGCCGCATCGGCGAGATCGTCACCGAGAAGCCGGAGGGAGATCCGTCGGTGCGCGCCCGACTGGGGTCCTCGACCGGGGCGGAGGTCACGCGCCCTCCCGCATCGACCAGTTGATCTCGGCGTCGGGCTTGCGCAGGTAGAGCAGCTCCACCTCCTGGGGGCGGATCCAGTCCTCCCTCAGGGCTCGGGCGTGGGCGAGCTGGACCAGAGCGCGCGCCGACGGATACGCGTGGTCGCCGCCCGCCACCTCCACGTTGGGGAAGCCCGACAGGTGCTCCGCGTAGCGGATGGCGCCGTCGCCGCAGAGGAGCGTGTCGCAGGGATCGGCCACCAGTTCGGCGGCCAGTTCGTCGGGCGATCCCACGGCGGGCTCGCTGACCCTCTGCACCCCTCCGGGCACCTGGCGGTAGAAGGCCCAGAACACCTCGGAGCGCCGGGCATCGATCACGGCCGCGATCCGACGGTCGGTGTAGCGGAGCGGAAAGGCCAGGAGGTCGAGGCTCGACACCGTGATCATCGGTACCCGCAACGCCTGGGCGATGGCCTTGCCCGAGGCAACCCCGACCCGGAGGCCGGTGAACAGACCCGGTCCGTTGTCGACCGCCACGCAGGAGATCTCGCTCAGCTCCACCCGGGCCTGGTGGCACACGAACTCGATGGCGGGGGTGAGGTTCTCGGCGTGGCGCTTGCCCCGGGCCGAGTGCGACGAGGCGAGGACGCCTTCGTGCCCGCCGATGGCGCAGCCCACCTCGGCGGTGGCCGTCTCCAGACCGAGCACCAACATCAGGACCTGCCCTCCGACTCGTTCTTACCGGCGCACCACGGCGCCACCGTCTCGGTCAGGATCCGGCCCCTCGCCGTCCAGGTGCCACCGCGCGGGGTGAGCTCCACCAGACGGTCGTCGTCGCCCTCTCCGAAGGTGATCCGGACCTCCAGGTAGTGGTCGCCCAGCGCCGGAAGCACCGCGTCGCCCCACTCCACCAGCATCACCGCGTCCTCGTCGAGCATCTCGGCCACCCCCAGATCCGTGACCTCACGGATCTGGTCGAGCCGGTAGACATCGAGGTGGTGGAGCGCCAGCCGCTCGCCGGCGTACTCCCGAACGATCGTGAAGGTCGGGCTGGTGACGGGGTCGGTGACGCCCAGACCGCGTGCGAAGCCCTGGGCGAAGGCGGTCTTGCCCGCCCCCATCTCACCGGCCAGGACCAGCAGGTCGCCGGGCCCGCACACCGCCGCCAGGGCGGTGGCCAACTCCTGGGTCTCGGCCGCCGAAGCGGTGTGGGCGTGCACGTCGACCGATCGTAACGACACCGGGCTCCAGAGCCATCCTGGACGGCGGTCAGGTCGGCTCGACGGGTTGCTCCACCTGGTCGGCCGACACCGGGCCACCGTCGGCCTCCACGGCCTCGGCCACCGTCTCCACGTCGCCCTCGATGCGGGCCACCAGGGCGTCGATGAGGTCGGCCAGCTCGTTGGGGCGCTCCTGCATCAGCTGGTGACCGGCCCGGGGCAGGACCACGAACTCACAGCCCGGCATGAGGCGAGCCATCCTCCGGCTCATCGGGACCGGCGTGAGGGTGTCGCGGGTGCCGACCACCACCAACGAGGGGGTCCTGGTGGCACGGAGCGCGTCGCGTGCATCGTGCTCGACGATGCCCTGGATCGATCCGATCAGGTGAGCGTCGTCCATCGAGGTGGTCATCCGGGTGACGATGTCTATGGCCCGGGGCGAAGGGGCGTCGCCGAAGACCATCCGCACGGCCCGCCGGTTCAGCAGGCCGGTGGCGGGGAGGGCACGGCCGCCGGCCACCTGTCGAGCACCCCGGTCGAGGAGCCGGCGCGATGCGCCGGCGAGCAGCGGAGGCACGGTGCCGTAGGCGGCGGTGGCCACGAGCGCGATGCCGGCGACGCGCTCGTCGAGAACGTCGACGTGGTCGCCGCAGAACCGCATGAGGGTCATGCCGCCCATGGAGTGGCCGACCAGGACGGCGTCCCGTAGGTCGAGCGCCTCCAGCAGGGTGGCGACGTCGGTGGCCAGGCGGGGCAGCCCGAGGCCGAGCGACCCGACCTCGGACCGGCCGTGGCCCCGCAGGTCGACGGCGATCACCCGGTACTGGTCGGCGAGCATCTGGAACTGCGGCGCCCACACGTCGTGGCGCAACGTGACGCCGTGGAAGAGGACCAGCGGCCGGCCGCTCCCCTTCTCCGCGTAGTGGATGGTCCCACCGTCGGGAGTGTCGATGTCGCCGTAGGTGACCCCATCGGGCATGTCGAAGAGGTCGTCGGTGAGATCACGCCGGCGGCGGGTTCCGCCGGGGGCGGGGGCGCCCTTGGCCTCCGAGGGATGCGTGGCCCGGTAGAGGCCGAAGGCCGCGGCACCGGCGGCCGCGCCGGCCAGGCCCAACCCGATGAGCTGCTTCACCTGCTTGTTCACCGGTCTGCCTCCTGGTAGCAGCGGGGGACGCGGGGACTCACGCCGCACACCACTTCGTAGCTGATGGTGCCGAGCCGTTGCGCCCAGTCGTCGGCGGTGATCTGGTGGTCCCCCTGCGTGCCGATCAGGACCGCCTCGTCGCCGACCTCCACCTCCTCGTCGCCGCAGTCGACCAGCAACTGGTCCATGGTGACGGTTCCCGCCAAGGGGAACCGCCGGCCCCTGATCAGGATCTCTCCGCCTGCCGACGACAGCGACCGCCGAACGCCGTCGGCGTAGCCCAGGGGGACGGTGGCGATGGTGCGGTCGCCCGTGGTCCGGTAGCGCAGCCCGTAGGACAGGCCCTCGCCGCCGGCCACCCGCTTCACGTGGGAGATGCGGGCCTTGAGGGCCATGGCAGGCCGTAGGTCGACCTTGCCGCTCAGCGCCGGGCTCGGGGCCAGGCCGTAGATGCCGATTCCGCAGCGCACCAGATCGTACCGCGATCTCGGGTGGGCTACCGCACCGGCGGTGTTGGCGGCGTGCCGGACCGGCACCGCGATGCCGGCGCGCGCCAGTTCCGCCAGGACGTCCTCGTAGCGGTCCAGCTGGAGGTCGGTGAACGGCGACTCGGGCTCGTCGGCGACGGCGCAGTGGGTGAACACCGATGCGAGGCGCAGCCCGGGAGCATCGACGACGGCCCGGGCGAGGTCCACGACCTCCGCCGGTTGCGCGCCGACCCTGTGCATGCCGGTGTCGACCTTGAGGTGGACGTTCTGCGGGCCAGGGCTCCGCTTTCCGCGGACGGCCACCGCGAGATCCCTCACGCCGCTGTGCGTGTAGACGGTGGCCTCCAGGTCCCGAGCCACCAGGTCGTCCAGCTCGTGTCGCGACGCCTGGCTCAAAACCAGGACCGGCCCTCCGATGCCGGCCGCGCGCAGCTCCGCGCCCTCCGACACCAGCGCCACGGCGAGCAGGTCGGCGCCACCGGCGAGCGCAGCTCGGGCCACGGGTACCGCGCCGTGGCCGTAGCCGTCGGCCTTGACCACGGCGCAGAGCCGGCTGGCCCCGACCAGGTCCCGCAGGGCGCCGACGTTGTGCTCGACGGCAGCCAGGTCGATGTCTGCCCACGCCGGTCGCACGAGGCGGTCAGCCCTCGCCGGAGTCGTCGGCCGAGCGAAGCCGGTCGGCCGAGATGATGGCGCGGAGGATGTCGAAGCGGGCCACGATGCCGACCAGGCCCGAATCGCCGATCACGGGAAGCCGTGAGACGTCGTGCTCGTGCATGAGGGTGGCCGCCTCCTCGACGGTGTCCTCGACCCCGATCGTGACCGGGTCGGGCTGCATCACGTCGGCCACGGTGCTCCCCAAAGCCTTGCGCAGGTCGTCCTCGAACTGGCGCTTCTCCCCCGGCAGCTCGATGGTGGCGCCGAAGATCGACAGCACCGTGGGGAAGTGAAGACGGCTCTCCTGAACGATCAGGTCACCGGTGGACAAGATGCCGACCACCGCGCCTTGGGCGTCGACCACGGGAGCGCCGTCGACGCCCGACGCCACCATCTTCTCCATTGCCTGGTAGGCGTTGTCGTCCGGGGAGAGGGTGACCACCTCGGTGGTCATGACGCTGGAGACGGGGTTCTCGCGAGGCATTCAGGCTCCCTGGAGTTCTTCGAGCGCGACGGGTAGGTGGGCGATCAGGTCGGAGGCGACGAGTCCGTGGCGACAGGCTACGACGCCCGCCCGCCCGTGGATGTGTGCTGCTCCGGCGGCGGCCTGCCACGCCGGCACGCCCCGGGCCAGCAGGGCGGCCAGGATCCCGGTGAGCACGTCGCCCGTGCCCGCTGTGGCCAGGCGGTGGTCGCCGCTCGTCACCACCAGCACCTCGCCGTCGGGACGGGCCACCAGGGTGACCGCCCCCTTGAGCAGCACCACCGCGCCGGTACTCGCCGCCAGCGATCGAACCGCCTCGAAGCGGTCCGGTTCCGGACGTCGCCCGGTGAGAGTGGTGAACTCCCCCTCGTGAGGGGTCAACACCACCGGCGCGTCCGAAGGCCGGTCGCCGAGTACCTCGGTGGGTCGCTCCGCCAGAGCGGCCAGACCGTCGCCGTCGATCACGGTGGGCAGGAGCGTCGCGCTCACGAACCGCCGGACCTGCTGTCCGGTCTCCACGCTGCGGCCGAGGCCGGGACCGATCGCCAGGGCACCGAAGCGGTCGAGGTCGCCGTCGAGCTCCGGGACGGCCCAGCCGTCCAACGGAAGCGGCGTCACCACGCACTCGGTGGGCGCGAACGGGTCGTTGTCGGAGCCCGGGGTGGAAAGCCGGACGTAGCCCGCCCCGGCCCGGAGGGCTGCCGCCGAGGAGAGGTGGGCGGCCCCGGTCATGCCCGGGGAACCGGCGATGATCCGGACCGCAGCCCGCCACTTGTGGGTGTGGATCGGTCGCTCCGGCAGCCAGGACGACACCGCTGCCGAGTCGACGACGTGGGCTCGGGCACCCGTCACGTCGAGACCTATGCCGGCCACCGTGACATCGCCGGCGAGATCCGCGCCGTCGGCCAGCAGCAGGCCCGGCTTCCACGCCGCGAAGGTCACCGTCCGGTCGGCCCGGGCGGGCCGGCCGGCGGCCTCGCCGGTGAGCCCGTCGACTCCGGACGGGATGTCGACCGCCAGCAGCGGTGTACCCGGATGTGCCGGACGAGGGAAGGAGTAGGTACCGCGGAACCCGGTGCCGTACGCGGCGTCGACCACCAGGTCGGCCGGCGGGAGGACCGCCGGCGCTTCGGCTGCGTCGATCACCCGACACCGGATGCCGCGACCCTCGAGCCGTCGGGCCGCGGCGCGACCGTCGGCGCCGTTGTTGCCCTTTCCGGCCACCACGACCACCCGCTTGCCGTACGACCCGCCGAGCATCTGCAGAGCCGCCCTGGCCACCGCGGCCCCCGCTCTCTCGATGAGCACGTCGACCGGCTCGGGCGCGGCTGCGTCGATGGCCGCCATCTCGGCTGGGGTCACCACGGCTTCCATCGCCCCATCCTGCCCGCTGTGGTCTCGGCGGTAGCGTGCGCGGCATGGCTCTGGCAGAAACGATCACCCTGGACGACGGGCGGGTCCTCGGCTTCGACGACGTCGGAGACCCCCGCGGCGTCCCGGTGCTCTTCGTGCACGGATCACCCGACTCCCGCCGCGCCCGCCACCCCGACGACGACCTTGCACGCGACCTCGGGGTGAGGCTGGTGGCGGTAGACCGGCCGGGCGCCGGACTCTCCACGGCCAACCCCACCGGCACCGTGGGATCGTTCGCCGACGACGCCATCGTCCTGGCCGACCACCTGGGCATCGACCGGTGGCGTCCGTTCGGCTGGTCGGCCGGTTCCACGTTCACGCTCGCCATCGCCGCCCGCCATCCCGATCGCGTCGAACGGGTGGCCGTGGCGGCCGGGCTGGTGCCGTTCGAGGCCTACGCCACGCCGGGCATCCTCGACCAGGCCGACGGCGGCCGTCACATGGTGGCCGAGCTCGGCGCCGAGCTCGGTCCGACCGGGCTGGCCGAGATGGCGGCGCCGATGCTGGTGCCCCATCCGTGCGACGCGGCTCTTGCCCTGGAATACGTGTCGGAGTCGGCCGACCCCCACCGGCGCGCTCAACTGGACTCCGTCCCAGGCTCGCTGGAGGCGATGGCCGCGGGGGTCCTCGATTCGGTGGCCCAGGGTCTCGACGGGGTGTTCAGGGACTTGGAGCTGCAGGTCGAACCGCCCGACGTCGAGTGGTCCGACGTCACCGCTCCCGTCGACCTCTGGTATGGCGGCCTCGACTCGGCCGCGCCCGCAGCCTTTGGCCGCTGGTGGGCAGATCGTCTCCCCTCCGCCAACCTCCTGATCGACGAGGAGGCCGGGCACCTGGTGGCGCTCACCCACTGGAGCAGGATCCTGGAGCGGCTGGTCGAGCCGGTCGTGGGACACTGAGGGCCATGTCCGCCCAGGATCGACCAGAAGAACGCAACGTGCTCGGCGGCCCGCTGGAACCGTGCGGCACCGACCCCGTCACCGGCTTCTACCGCGACGGCTGTTGCAGCACCGGCCCCGAGGACCTCGGCAGCCACACCATCTGCGCGGTGGTCACCGCCGAGTTCCTCGCCCACCAGCGCGGCATCGGCAACGACCTGTCGACCCCGATGCCGCAGTTCCGCTTCCCCGGGCTGGTGCCCGGCGACCGGTGGTGCGTCACCGCCGTCAACTGGTTGCGGGCCCACCGCGACGGCGTCGCGGCGCCCGTCGTGCTGGCGTCGACCCACGAACGGGCGCTCGAGATCGTCCCAATCGACGCCCTCACCGAGAACGCCGTCGACGTCCCCGACGACCCCGGAGCGCTCGGGCTGTAGCTACTGGGCCACCACCACGGCCTGGGCCGTGGAACCGGTGTGCGACAGCGACACCGCCCACCGGGTGACACCCGCGGCGCTGGCCAGCTCGGCCGCCCGGCCGGTGATGCGCAGCTCCGGCGCCCCCGAACCGGTTCGGATCACCTCGACGTCGTGCCAGTCGAAGGCGCCCAGGCCGACGCCGAGCGCCTTCATCACGGCCTCCTTGGCCGCGAATCGCACCGCGTAGCGCTCGGTGGGGTCCCTGGTGGCCTCGGCGTAGCCGCGTTCGCCCTCGGTGAACAACCGCTCGACCATGGAGGGCGTGCGGGCCAGCGTCCGTCGGAAGCGCTCCACGTCGACAAGATCGGTGCCGAGACCGATCACGTGTCCACCCCGTCCGCCATCACTGGCGCCGGTTGTCGACGAAGGCGATCGCCACCATGACCAGGGCCACCATGAAGACCAGCGCTATGAGGACCACGTCAGTCGTCGTCGGCGCCCGACCGCCATCGGTCGGCCAGGACGTTCACCGGGATGGTGAGCAGGTCGATCGGCGGGAACTCACCGAGCAGGTCGTCGCGGAAGGTGGGCTCGGTCTCGGTGACCGCGTCCTTGAGCGCGGCGTACCGACCCCGGTACGTCTCCATGACCGAACGCATCCGCCCGGCGGGGAGGAGCGGCTCGAACTGGGCGTGCAGGAGGGTGATGCCGGTGCACTGGTTGCCCTTGACCTCGGGTATCAGGACCAGGGTGCGCCCGTCGCTCCGGCCAACCGCCACCGTGACCTCGCGCTCGGTGGCCACCCGGTGCTTGGTGCCCCGCAGCAGCGGGTTCTTCTCGGTCCGCAAGGGCAGTTCGCGGGCGATACCGCCCCGGTCGACCACCACGATCGACGCCTCTTCCTCGATGTCGCCCTCGATGCGGTAGCGGGTGTAGCCGACCACGTCGGCGACCACCGCGTCGAGACCCGCCAGCGTGCGCAACGACTTGTAGCTGAGCCGGTCGCGAGCTGCCCCGGCCGACAGAGCCGCCTTCACCAGCGGGATGTCGAGCAGGCTCTCGTCGGAGCGGGAGATGCCGACGGTGACGGTCTTGGCCTGGTGCTTGATGGCGTCGACCGGCCGGGTGAGCTCCTCGATGGCGCTGGTGAGAGCGGAGGTGAGGTCCTCGATCACTCCGCTCGGCGTGCCGACCCGACCGTGCTCCACCTGGTACGCCTCCAGGGGCGCCACCCCGACGGCGTATCGGAAGACCGACGCCAGCCGCACCGCGGTGCCGGCTTCGAGGTGGCCGTTGTAGACGCCGGTCCGGAGACCGTCGTTGAACCGGGTGGCGATGGGCTCGAACGTGGGCCGAAGCGTCTTGAGCATGGCTTCGGCGTCGGCGCCCCCGGGGGCCGACAGGGCCTCTTCTATAGAGCCACGGGCCTCGCGCAGCGGCAGCGCCTGGGAGTCGATCGACAGGGCAGCCTCGTACCCGAACAGGTGGCCGACCACCGTGGACAGGATGAACGCCAGGTCGGGCCGCACCGACGGGACGGCCAGAACCCGGTGGGCCGCGCTGAAGCGGTCCTCGTCCTCGGTGGCGATGACGATCGGCGTGGCCTTGTGAGCCCGATAGATCGCCACCTCCTTGGCCACGTCGTCGGCGTTGGAGCCGATCAACCCCGCCGCGCACACGAGGATCAGCGGCTCCGACGAGAGGTCGATGTGCTTCTTGTCCTCGATGGCATCGGAGGGGATGGCCTTGTAGCAGAGCTCGGAGAGCTTGATCCTGATCTCTTCGGCCGCGATGCGGTTCGCACCCGAGCCGACCAGCGCCCAGTAGCGACGCGACGGAGCCAGTTCACGGGCCGCTTCGGCCACCACGTCGCGCATGGCGAGGGTGGCCTCCATGGCCGTGGGGATGTCTCTGAGCCCGGCGAGCATGTCGCTGCGATCGTGCGCGCCCTCGCCGTCGACCAGCACCTCCTGGGCGATGGCGGCGGCGAGCAGAAAGCCCGCGGCGATCTGTGAGTAGAAGGCCTTGGTGGAGGCCACGCTCATCTCGACGTCTCTGCCGTCGGACGTGTACAGGACTCCGTCGCTCTTGTCGGTGAGGTCGCTGGACCGGCGGTTGACGATGGCGATGACGCGAGCACCTCGGGCGCGCACGAGGTCGACCGTGCGGTTGGTGTCGGTGGTGGTGCCGGACTGGCTGATCGCCACGATCAGGGTGTTCGACATGTCGGAGCCGAGCGAGAAGCCCGACAGCTCGGTGGCCGGCAGGGCCTGGACCCGCACCGCCGAAGAGGCGAGCTGCTGGCCCAGCGTGCGGGCCATGCTCTGACCCGCCACCGCTGCGGTTCCCTGACCGATCACGAGGACCCTGTCGATAACACCTGATCTGAGGTCGGCGCGGATCGCTTCGGGAAGCGTCTCGGGGCCGAGCACCGAGCGGAGCAGCCCCGACTCGTCGGGGGCGATCTTGCCGCGGAGCGTCTTGCGGAACGAGGTGGGGGCCTCCTCGATCTCCTTGAGCAGGAAGTGCCGGTACTCGCCCCGGTCGATGTCGCGGGTGGTGACCTCCGGGGACACCAGCTCCCCGGGCTCGACGGGCAGCGGAGTCCCGTCGTAGGCGTAGCGGGTGATCCCCTCCACCGTTCCGGCGAACGTGGCATCCAGCTCGACCACCTGGCCCCGCGTGCCGGCGGGGTCGGTGGGGTCGGCTGGGGTCTCGCCGTCGAGGCGCAGGTACGAGGTGGCGTCCTCGACCACGCCGTAGGGCTCGGAGGCCACCACGAAGAGGTCGTCGTCCATGCCCACGTAGAGCGCCTGGCCACTGCCCCGCAGGGCCAGTTGGATCCGGTCGGGGTTGGCCGACGCGTTCGCGGCGATGGCCACCGAGCCGTCGAAGCGCCGAACGCTCTGGCGGAAGGCCTCGATCGGGGCGTCGCCAGCGGTGAGCCGCCGGGAGACCAGGGTGGGGATCACCTTGGCGTCGCTGGTGATCTCGGCGGCGATCCGCAGCCCGTCGGACACCTTGAGGTCGGCGAAGTTGTCGACGTCGCCGTTGAGGGCCGCGGTCACGTAGGGACCGCCGTCGATGCCGACCTCGTCGGAGTTCATGGGATGGGCGTTGGGCTGGCTGATGATGCCGATGGAGGCCCAACGGGTGTGACCCAGCACCGTGACCTGGGCGGCGTCTCCGGTGAGCGACCGGGCCAGCAGGTCGTCGGCGCGGATGGCTGTCCGCAGCACCTCGGTGTTGTCGCCCAGCTCACCGATCTCGGCTGCGGCCTTGTAGGAGAAGCTGAGGTGGCCCTCGGGCGTGACGCGCACCGCTCCGGCGGTGAAGAGGGGGTCGTGGCTCCGCTCGCCCAGCAGGGCGTCGACCGCCGGCGACCCCAGATCGAGGGCGTGGCCGTGCACCAGCAACGTGAGCCCGGCCGAATCCCGGCCGCGGACCTCCAGCCGGTCTATGGCCGAAAGCGCGGCCTGGACCGAGGTGAAGGCCTCCACCGCCGCTCGGCTCGGGTCCGGTCCCGCCAGGTCGGCCACCGCCCTCGCCGTGCGGAGCCGATCTCGCTGGATGGCCCACAGCGAGTCCTTCAACCTCACCACCGATGCGTTGAACCGCTCCAGCGTGGCCGTGTCGAGGTTCTCCTCGTCGATCCCCGACTCGCGCTTGCCCAGCGCCGTCACCAGCTCCGACGTGAGATCGGCGAGGGCCGAGCCGAGACCGCGATCGGCGAGGAGCGCGCGCACGCCTGGCGTGCCCCGCAGCGCCCGGTCGACCTGTTGGGCCCGTTCGCCGAGATCGTCGAGCACCGCCACCAGTCCCGCGGCCGGCGCATCAGCCAACTGCTCGGCACCGCCGTCCAGCAGGGCCAGGAGCTGCGCGCCTTCGGGCGGGGTTCGATCGCTCCTGCGACGGAGCACGGCGATGATGCCGCACATAGATGATCCTCAGTGGTCGGAGGCGGGACGCCCGCCGGCGGACCGGTCCATGGTACCGGTCCGCTCGCCCGACCAGCCCCAGGGCCCGCGCCGGACCGGGCGAACGTGGCTCACCGGCCCTCGTTCAGCCGGTGGCGGCGGCGACGGCGACGGCGAGCTCGTCGGCCACCGATCGGGCCTCCCCGTCGGTGGGAGCCTCGACCATCACCCGGATCAACGGCTCGGTGCCGCTGGGCCGCAGCAGGACCCGACCCGAGTCGCCGAGACGGGCCTCGACCTCGGCCACGGCCGGCGCCAGCTTCTCCAGCAGGCCGGGGTCGCGGGTGGGGGTGCGCACGTTCACCAGCACCTGGGGAAGTCGGGTCATGGTGGCCGCGGCCAGCTCCTGGAGCGACCGCCCGCTCCGGGCGACCACGTCGAGCAGGGTGATCCCGGTGAGGAGCCCGTCGCCGGTCGACGCCACGTCGCGGAAGATCACGTGACCCGACTGCTCACCGCCCAGAGAGAAGCCGCCGCGGTCGAGCTCCTCGAGCACGTAGCGGTCGCCCACCGCGGTGTCGACCACGGTGATGCCGCGGGCCGCCATGCCGCGCCGGAAACCGAGGTTGGTCATGACCGTGACCACCACCGTGTCGTGGGCCAGGATCCCGCGCTCGTGGAGGTCTATGGCGCAGATCCCGATGATCTCGTCGCCGTCGACCAGTTCGCCGCGGCCGTCGACGGCCAGCACCCGGTCGGCGTCGCCGTCGAAGGCCAGGCCCACGTCGGCGCCCTGGGCCACCACGGCGGCCTGGAGGTCCTCGGGGTGGGTCGAGCCACATCCGGCGTTGATGTTCACGCCGTCGGGCGAGTCGTGGATGGCCGACACCTGCGCCCCGAGCGCGGTGAGCACGTCGACGGCCAGGGGCGACGCCGCTCCGTTGGCGGTGTCGACCACCACCTTCACGCCGTCGAGCGAGCGCCCCTCGAGGATCTCCCCCACCAGCCGGTCGCGGTAGCGGGTCAGACCGCTCGGATCGGTGCTCAGGGATCCCACCTCGGCACCTTGGGGCCGGGGCCGGGGATCGCCGCCGGCACCGAGCACGGTGAGCTCCGCCTCCAGCTCCGTCTCCACGTCGTCGGGAAGCTTGCGACCGCCTTCTGCGAAGAACTTGATGCCGTTGTCGCCGAAGGGGTTGTGCGACGCGGAGATCATCGCCGCCGGGCTCTTCTCCACCGACGAGATCAGCGCCACGCCCGGGGTGGGAAGCACGCCCAGGTCGACCACCTCGGCGCCCTCCGACGCCAGGCCGGCTGCCAGGGCCGCCGCCAGCAGGGGCCCCGAGATGCGGGTGTCGCGCCCGACGTACCAACGGCGGCCGCCCAGGACCCGGGCAGCCGCCCGACCGAGCAGCAGCGCCAGCTCAGGGGTGATCTCGACGTTGGCCACGCCGCGCACACCGTCGGTCCCGAACTTCAACGACATGAAACGACCTCCGACGGAGTCCCGGACGCGACCCTGGCGTGCCGCCGCACCGTAGTGGGGCTGGCACGCCAGGAGACGAAGTGCATGGGCGCTGTGGCTCGGGCGAGGGCCCGGCGGCCGACTAGCGCTTCGAGTACTGCGGAGCCTTGCGGGCCTTCTTGAGGCCGTACTTCTTGGATTCCTTCTTGCGATCGTCTCGCGTGAGGAAGCCGGCCCGCTTGAGGGCGGTGCGCAGCTCGGGGTCCAGCTCGATGAGCGCCCGGGCGATGGCCAGGCGCAGGGCGCCGGCCTGACCGGTGACACCGCCGCCGTGCATGGTGGCGTCGACGTCGTAGGTCTCCTCGGTCTCGGTGAGACGGAGGGGCTCGGAGAGGATCATCCGGTGGGTGGGGTTCGGGAAGAAGTCCTCCACCTCACGGCCGTTGATGGTGATCTTGCCTTCGCCGTTGCGGAGGCGGACGCGAGCGACGGCTTCCTTGCGGCGACCGGTGGACTGCACGAGGGGCTTGGACACTTCAGGGACTCCTAGGCGCTGCGGCGACGGGCTTGCGGAAGCTCGAGCACCTGAGGCTGCTGAGCGGCGTGCGGGTGGGACGGCCCGGCGTAGACCTTCAGCTTCTTGAGCTGGGCCCGGCCGAGGCGGTTGTGCGGCAGCATGCCGCGGATCGAACGGAGGACGGCTTCCTCGGGCTTCTTGGCCAGGAGATCGCCGAAGGTCTGCTCCTTGATGCCGCCCGGGAACCCGGAGTGACGGAACACCTTCTTCTTCTCGGCCTTGTCGGAGGTGAGCACGACCTTGTCGGCGTTGATGATCACCACGTGATCGCCGGTGTCGATGTGAGGCGTGTAGGTGGGCTTGTGCTTCCCGCGGAGGATGCGCGCCACCTCGGTGGCCAGGCGGCCGAGCACGAGACCGTCGGCGTCGACGATCAGCCAGTCACGCTCGATCTCAGAGGCTTTCGGGGTGTAGGTGGGCACGCGGGGCGTTCCTTGTTCGGTTCACTGATGGATGGCGGCTGGACCGACGGCTGCGACGAACGCGCCGAGCGGCCCCAGGGCCGAGGAGCAACGATACGGGTCCGGTGCGCATCGGGGCAAATAGCAGGTCGAGACCACCCGGCAGCGGACCTCGACCGACATGGCTTCCCGGGCGTTCAGCTGTCCGACGACCAGCCGGGGTAGCGCACCGTCCACAGGGTGAGCCCCTGCGGCGGCGCGATGTTGCCGGCACGGGACCGGTCCTGCGACCGGATGATCGGCAACACGTCGCCGGCGCGCTTGCGTCCACGGCCCACGTCGACCAGCAGCCCCACCACCGAGCGCACCATCTGGTGGCAGAACGACGACGCCTCGATCTCGAACAGCAGCTCGTCGTCGCCCTCGCGCACCCATCGAGCCTCGACCACCCGCCTGACCAGCGACGCCTCCTCGCCGTCGCGCCGCTTGGGTCGCCGGCAGAACGCCGAGAAGTCGTGCTCGCCGATCAGCGCGTCGCAGGCCAGGGTCATGGCCGGCCACGACAGCTCGTCGTCGACGTGCCAGGAGTAGCGGACCCGGAACGGATCGGGCGCCGGCCGGTTGACCACGCGGTAGCGGTACCGGCGCGCCGTGGCCGAGAAGCGGGCATCGAAGCCGTCGTCGACGACGTCGACGGCGGTCACCGCCACCTCCGGGCCACAGATCGAGTTGAGCGACCGGCCGAGGGCCACCGGGTCGATCCGGTCGGCCAGGGCGTCGAAGGTGACCACCTGGGCACGGGCGTGCACGCCCTTGTCGGTCCGTCCGGCGCAGGTGATCTCCACCGGGTGGCCCAGCACCGTGGTGAGGGCGTCGGTGAGCACCCCGCCCACCGTCCGGACGCCGAAGTTCACCGCGAACCCGTGGAACCCGGCACCGTCGTAGGCCACCACCAGCCTCACCCGGCAGGTGTCCCCCCGCAGCCTGGGCCCCAGATCCTCGCCCTCCGGCGGGTCGAACAACGTCACGGAGCGGGACCCTACCCGGAGCCCGCGGGTAGCTGACCCAGAGCCGAGCCCGACGAGGTGGCGCCGAGGTCGTCTATTGGTCGTTGCGGTGGAGGAGCGCTCTGAGGTGGTGGGTCAGGGGCTGGCCCACCGCGGCCATCGCGATCTCGTACTCGAGGCGGTCGCCGGTCACCCGGTACCGGCGCTCGGTGGCGGTCACCTCCTTGGCGGTGGCGGTGCCGGCCACCAGCGAGGACTCCAGGAGTAGCTCGCCACCAGCCCCGGCGGCCTCGAAGAACCCCTCGCACACCTCCACCAGACCGGGGGCCTGGGCCACCACCAGCTCGACCGAGTCGCCTCCCACCGGCCGGAGCCAGCCCGACTCGGCGTGCAGGGCGATGCCGCTCTCGGCGTGGCGGGTGGACGAGCGGTAGCTCAGGAGGGGCTTGTCGGGGACGGGTACGAGCTCGACGACCTCGACGTAGGCGTACGGCTCGATGGTGGGGTACTCGCCCGCCCCTGCACCCTCCCAGCGCCCCACGAAGCCCTTGAGCGGCTCCAGCGCCGGGTGGAGCGCGACCGGTGGCGGCGGCGCAGCCGGTGCGCTGGCAGCCGGTGCGGAGAGTGGAGCTTCGGACCCCACCGAGGCCGCGGCGTCGGCCAGCAGGTGGACCCACCGGGCCTCCTTCTGCCCGGGCTGACGGGCGAGCTCCTCGACCAGCGCCCCCGGCCGCCCCGCCAGGTCGGCGAGCGACCGTGCTACCTCGTCGACCGACTCGAACTTGTGCAGCCGATCGCTCCTCGTGCGGAGCTCGCCCGGCGTCTGGGCTCCCCGGAGCAGCAGGAGAGTGACCACGGCGCGCTCGGGTGGTTCGAGGCGGAGCACCTCGTGGGCCACCTGCCGGTACTTGCTGGTGCGGGCCCCGTGGCTCGCGTGGACCACGCGGGTGAGGCCGAGTGCCCTCAGCTCGTCGAGCGCGGCCAGGACCTCGGCGTCGGTGAGGGTCATCACCGGGTTGCGACCCGACGCCTGGTTGCATGCAGTCACCAGACCGTTGAGGGTCATCGGGTAGGTGGAGGGAACCGTCAGCTCCTTCTCCATCAAGCTCCCCAGCACGCGACACGCCACGCCGCTCAGGCGGGGAACGGACGGGCCTTCGTCGTGCGGTTCGTCGGACACGCGACGACCATACCCACGGTGGCCCCGGACGCGAAGAGACCCGCCACCGGGGCGGGTCTCCTGCGATCTTCCACCGGCCCGGGGCCGGGGGTGGGTCTGGCCAGCTGGCTCAGACCAGCTCGATGCGAGCCATCGGGGCGTTGTCGCCCTGACGGGGCCCGAGCTTGAGGATGCGGGTGTAGCCACCGTTGCGGTCGACGTAGCGGGGACCGACCTCGTCGAAGAGCTTGGCGGCGATCTCCTTGTCGTTCAGGTAGGCCACCACCTGGCGGTGGTTGTGGAGGCCGCCCTTCTTCGCCTTGGTGATCATCTTCTCGGCGACGGGGCGCATGGCCTTGGCCTTGGCCTCGGTGGTGACGATGCCTTCGGCGGCGATGAGCGACGACACGAGGTTGGCCATCATCAGGCGCTGGTGCTGGGCGGAGCCGCCGAAGCGACGGCCCTTCTTCGGGGTTGCCGGCATGTCATTCCATCCCGCGGAGCGCCAGGCCCCGCTCGTTCAGCTTCTCCTTGACCTCGTCGAGCGACTTCTGGCCGAAGTTGGTGATGGCCAGGAGGTCGTCCTCGCTCTTGCGCAGGAGCTCGCCGACGGTGTT
>JAAZBK010000167.1 GCA_012513855.1 Acidimicrobiales bacterium | reverse complement strand
GCCGTGAACATCTCTTCGCCGCGCTCGGTCACCTCGGCCACCGCCGAGCCGAAGGTGATCACCATCGGGCACTGCAACATGCCGTACGCGTAGTCGGTGCGGCAGGTGGCCAGGTCGTAGTCGGTGACGCCGTATCCCACCAGCTTCTCGTGGTAGGCGGAGACGATGTCGTCGTCGGCGGCACGACGATCCTCCACCGAGAGGCCGGTGCCGCAGAGGTAGGCGAGGTCGCGTGGGGGGAGGCCGAGGCTCACCGTCTGCCAGTCGACCGCGGCGACTCCGGTGTCGTCCGGTGCGAAGAGGAGGTTGTCGAGCCGGTAGTCGCCGTGGACCAACCCGAAGGGCTCGACCTTGTTGGCGAACCAGCTGCCGAGGACGTCGCGCAGCTGGTGGTAAACCTCGTGGGTGTCGGCCGAGACCCGGTGGCCGAAGCGGTCCAGGAACATGTCGATCATGGTGGGGAACACGCTGTCGAGATCTGCACCCTGACGATCGTCGAAGGGAGCCAGGTGCTCGGTGAGCCACGGATCGCTCCACGTCGGGCCGTGGAGACCAGCGAGGTTCTGGGCGGCGGCCACTGCCTGGTCGATCGTGCACCCGTCGATCTGGTCGCCCTGCCGGCGGGGCGCCAGATCCTCGAGCAGGAGGACGAAGTCGGTGCAGTCGTCGTTGGTCCAAGCCCCCCAGAAGGCGGGGACCCTGGCCTTCACCCGTGGCGAGATGTCTCGGTAGAAGGAGATCTCGGTCCGGTAGCTGCCGGCAGCGATGCGGCGTCGCTCCACCGGTCCGTATGAGGTCTTGGCCACCAGCGAGGACGGGGCTTCTCCCTGGTTTCCGTCGAAGTGGAGGGCCAGCCGGTAGTTGGCTCCCATCTGGCCGGTGCCCACCCGCTCGGCGGAGAAGTCCACCACCGTGGCTTCGGCCCCCTGGCTGCGGATGAGGTCGGTTATGAGCTCGGCGGTGAGTGATTCGGTGGGCTCGTCGGTCACGAGATGGTTCCGTCCGGTGGTGTGGGGACCTGCGTCGAGTCGAGGTCGATTGTCGGGTGGGTGGTGACCGCCCATTATGACGGGTGTCACGACACGGGTAAGCCCAGTGCCAGAGATGTCCAGGACCGGCCCGGGATGGGGACCGCGTCCTCTGGTCAACCACCCACCGTGGTGCCATGAACGCCTGGTGTGGCGGTGTTTCTGCCCGTGGGGTGAACAGGGGCATCATGGGCTGATCGTCGGGTTCGAACACGGCCCGACAGGTCATTTCCGGTGCGCTCGGGTCGATCAGGAATGCAGCCCCGGCCGAGCGGGAAGTGGGGACTAGGGCCATGCCAGACATCTCCGACAACGAGCTGTTGCACATGATGCGGGCCGGCGACGCCCGCGCCCTCGGAGCCCTCTTCCGGCGACACGGCCCGAGGATCCACCGCTACGTGGTTCGCCGCACGGCAGATCCCGAAGGGGCCGAGGGCATCACCGTTCGCTCGTTCCTCGACCTCTGGTCGTCCCGGAACCGCGTCGAACCCGATGGAACGGGTGCCCTGCCGCTGCTCTACGGCCATGCAACCCATCGGCTGCCCGGCGTGCGACGCCCCCGCTCCGACGACGACATCGTGGTCCAGGGGCCGGATGCGCTCCCGAGCGTTCGGCCGACGGTCCTCCAGGCGCGAGCTGAGGTGGCCCGGGAGGCTCATGAGCTGCTCGGCCGCTCGGTGGGTCTACGTCGCGCCCTGCTTGACGTGCTGATCCTCTCGGAGTGGGAGGGCCTGAGCCCGAGCGACATCGCCACAGCGGTCGGCGCTTCGCTCGAACAGGTCGAGTCCCGGCTCCGCGAAGCCCTCGACCGCGTCGGCGGGGAGCGCGGCGCGGCCGGCCCCGTCCAGGTGGTCGACGCCCCTTCGCGGGACCTCGACCTGTCACCGGCGATCGGAACCGATCCGGGTCTCGCTCCACAGCGTCACCCGGTGGGTCGGTCCGGGACGGGTGGCGACCGGCGCCGGGCGGCTCGGCCCGAGCCGCCCATCGACCTCACGCAGGAGACGATCGGGATCCACCATCCGGCGCCGAGGCCGTCGCCGCTGCCCCCGCTGCGCTGGGCGGCCTTCGAGGAGTCGCGCTGAGGTGAGGGTCCCTCGTGACGCAGTGACGCTCGACGACCAGCGGGCGGCGCTGATCGCCGACGAACTGGTGCGGTTGGCGGAGCAGCAGCCTGGCTCCGGTGATGTCGACCCGGGTCGTGGTGGTCGCCGGGTGCGACGCCTTCCGGTGGTCGTTGCCGCGGTGGTGCTCGTGGTCGGAGCGCTGGTGGCGGTTCGACAGCTCACCGGCTCTTCCAGCCCGACCCCCATGTTCACCGTGACGTCGCAGGGCGGGTGGCACGACTTCGCCCCGAACCTCGACGTCAGCACGTTCGACGTGGAGGTCGCGGTCGAGCAACTGCGCGACCTCGGGTTCACCGCAGACCGCGGGACCTACCTCCGGTGGCAGGATCCGAGCGGCTCCGAGAGCATCGAGGCGCCGAGCTTCGGTGGGATCCCGATGGGTGGACCCACGCTGCACTTCTTCGACGGCTCACAGGTCAAGATCAGCATCGAAGCTCCGTTCGGCTCCGAGCTACCGGTTGGAGCCGACGGCTCCACGGTCGACTGGACGGCTGCCGCGGCGATGCTGGGGATGCGAGACCCGTCGGCTCCCCGGGCGGAGCCGGGGTTCGAGTTGCGTCAGGACAGTCCCGTGACGGTGTACGTGCTCACAGCACCTTCGGCGGTGCGTTGACCGGGCGCTCGGCCCGCCCCGGTTGCCTCAGGCGCTCGGGTCCTTGTCGGTCTGCGATGGCATCAGGGCGCTGAGCAGAACGAGGGCACCGCCGGCGATCGTGAGGTAGAAGCCGATGTCGCTCGACACCTCGAAGCTCGACGGTGCCTTCTCCTGGACGACCGAGGCCAACGAGGTCCAGTCGCGGATGATGTAGCCGATGATGCCCAGGCCCACCACCGCTCCGAGCACCTTCGACAGGCTCCTCGAACTGCCGCTGAGCGCGAGCACGCCGATCAGCAGCGCCCCGGCCCCGAGGGCGAGGATGACGTAGGGGTCGAGCGACTCGAAGGTGAGCAGGGCCCCGTCGGGGAGGCGGAAGCCCTTGTCGCCGCTGGTGAGGTCCCAGGCGCTGAGGCCGTTGTCGGAGAGGTTGCTCTTGACCCAGGGCATGAAGATGCCCACGACCGTGAGGATCCCGCCGAGGACGGCGAGCGCGGCGCCCAACGGCGATCCCGGCGCCTTGGCGCGGGAGGTGGCCCCCGGCGCTCCCGGTGCGGTCTCGGGCGCAGCATCCCAGTTGGTGGGTGACCACGCCGGGGTCTGGCCGGTGGCCGTGGTGGGCGGCGCCGAGGGGGCGGTGCCGTACGCCTGGGGAGCCGGCGGGGCCGGGGCCGGGGGAGGAGAAGCCGACCAGCCGGTTGCGCCGCCCCCATCGGCGGGCTGCCAGGGTGCGGAGGGTGCCGGTGGAGCGGCTCCGGGGGCCGGAGCGCCCAACACCTGGGTGGGGTCGCTCACCGCCGGTCCGTCGACCCGCGTGGGGTCGGGAGGCGGAGGCGTGAAGGTGCTGGGACCGCCCGACGGCGGTGGCTGGGGCGGTGCGAACTGGTTGGGTCCCGGCGACGGCGGCGCTGGCTGAGCGGCTGCGCCGGGCGCGGCCGCCAGACGGTTGCCGCACGATGTGCAGAACGCCGCGGCTGCCGGGAGAGTGGCGGAGCAGTTCGGGCAGGTGATGGTGTCGGACACGAAGCCTCCTCGCCGATCGGAGACCACAGTCTGCCCGCTGTCCGGCGCCGGCGGTGACCAAGCGAGCGCGATCAGGCCCCGCGGCGGGGCCAGGCGCCCTCAGTCAGGGCAAAAGCGAAGGAGCCACCGGGGCTAACCGGCGGCTCCCTCGAATCGGTCAGGTGAGCCGTCAGATCACTCGAACGTTCTGGGCCTCTTCGCCCTTCCGGCCGGGGGCGATGTCGAACTCGACGTTCTGGCCCTCTTCCAGGGTCTTGTAGCCGGAGCCCTGGATGTTTGAGAAGTGGACGAAGACGTCGGATCCCTCTTCGCGGGTGATGAACCCGTAGCCCTTCTCGGCGTTGAAGAACTTCACGGTGCCAGTTGCCAAAGCATTCTCTCTCGTTCGTGAGGTGGTCCGTTCGACCCACTCGCTCGCCACAAGATAGCTACGACGCTCGCACCGTGCCCCCGATCGCGTGGGTGCGAAGAGAGCGGCATCGGTTTCGGGTACCGGTCCCACACCTCGCGCGTTCTAGAGTGACCTCGCCACGGTGGCGTGGCCGAGTGGCTTAGGCAAGGGCCTGCAAAGCCCTGTACGCGGGTTCGATTCCCGCCGCCACCTCCGACGCCGGTCCGGTCCACACCGTCCGAACCGGTTGCAGAAGCGGCACGGCCGGCTCTCTATCCGGGAGCCGGCCGAACCGTTCCCCGATCCCGACTCCAGGCCGTCGTGACCCGTGGTGTCCGTATCCGGGGCGGGCGCTGCATAGCCTGCGCTGCCATGGCAGAGGCCGTGCTCGTAGCTGTCGCAGCCTTTGCGTGCGGGTTGGTCAACAGCGTCGCCGGCGGTGGTTCGCTGATCCTCTTCCCGGCGTTGATGGCCACCGGCATGGGCTCGGTCGCAGCGAACGTCACCAACTCGGTGGCGAACCTCCCCGGCTACCTGGGTGGTGCCGTCGGGTTCAGGTCCGAGCTCGTCGAGAGCCGGGAGCCGCTCGCGGCGCTGGTGGCGGCGTCGGTGGTGGGTTCGGTGATCGGGAGCTGGCTGCTCCTCGTCACCCCGGAGTCGGCCTTCGACCTGGTGGTCCCGGTGCTCATCGCGGCATCGGCGGTGCTCATCGCGCTCCAGCCGGTGGTGAAGGCCCGTCTCCGCGGCGGCGGTGGCCGTTCGGCCGCGGGCGGGGTCGCTGGCGTCCTGGCCGCCACCGTCTACGGCGGCTACTTCGGTGGCGGGCTCGGGGTGATCCTGGTGGCCATCCTCGGCGTCACCCTCCCGTCGCGGCTGGGTGTGTTGAACGCGATCAAGACGGTGCTGTCAGCGGTGTGCGCGGCCGTCACCGTCGCCGTGTTCGGGATCTTCGGCCCGGTCCACTGGTGGTGGGTGCTGCTCGCCGCGCCGATGACCGCGATCGGCGGGTTCGCAGGTTCACGCGTGGCGCGTGGGATCGACGAAGGCGCCCTGCGCTCCGTCGTTGTGGTGTTCGGTCTGGTGGTGGCGGCGGTGCTCGCCGTTCGGTGACCGGTGCGGCAACGATCGACGGCTGGGGGCTGCGGGCGCTGGGTTCAGGAACCGTCGTCGTCGATCAGCTGCTCGATGATCGGCAGGGTGCGCATCCTGATCTGTTCGGTGAGAGCAATCTGCGTCGACACCCGTTCTATGCCCGACACGTCGAGGATGCGGTTCAGGAGGGTCTGGAGGTGCTCGTTGGTGTGAGCGACCACCCGGCAGTGCAGATCACCCGGGCCGGTGGTGGAGTGGGCCTCGGTCACCTCCGGGATCTTCACCAGGTGCTCCACCACGTGGCTCAGCCGGCCCTGGGAGATCTCGAGGGTGACGAAGGCCGTGACGTCGTAGCCGATGGTGGCCAGGTGCAGGTCGGGGTCGAACCCGGTGACCACGCCTCGCTGGCGGAGCTTGTCGAGACGGGTCTGCACCGTGCCGCGGGCCACGTTGAGCTGGCGGGCCAGCTCCATGATGCCCGCCCTCGGCGTCCGGCTGATCGCCAGCAGCAGGCGGGCGTCGAGCTCGTCGATTCCGGTGGGCCGCACGTGGTCCCTCCGAGGGTCAGCCCGCGGAACCGTCGGGATCCGGTTGGGAGCCGTCGGCCCCGTCTCCGCCATCGTCCTCATCGCCAGCAGGGACGGTGGTGTCGGAGCCCGCCTCTGGGTCACCATCGGTCGTTTCGGACGCATCGCCCGCAACGGTGCTGGAGGTGCCGTCGGCTTCGTCACCTTCGGGCGCTGGCTCTGGCTCTGCCTCGGGCGAGGTGCCTTCGGGCGCCGCGGTGGTGACGGGGGAGTCGCCGCTCTCGAGGATGCACTGCTGGGTGACGGTCTGGAACTGCTTGAACCCGGCTTCGTCCTCGGGCAGCGTGTCGGTGCCGTCGAGCGATGCGAGCACGGCGTCGTCGAACCCCTCGAGCATGCACTCGACCTGCTCGTCGGTGAACGAGGCCTTCAGGCGATCCTCCACCCGTTGGAGCCGCGCCTCCTCGGGGGTGGGATCGTCGTCGCCGCAGGCCGACGCTCCGACGGCCAACACCGCCACCAGGCTCAGCCTGAGGAGGACGGTTCGCAGTTGGCGGGTAGCGGGGAGCACGACGGTGGGATCTCCTGGGAGACGGGATCTGGTGTTTCAGGGCGCTCGCATCTTCCCACGTGGCACTGCTGAAGTTCGGTACCCCGGCGGGCCGGTTTGCTTTACATCGGCCGGTGGACTGGACTTGATGGGCACCTATCCACGATTTTTGGGGGTCGAGGCAGGCTCATGGCTATCGACATCGAGACCAAGGACTGCACCGCACTCGGTGACGCAGAACTGGCCGAACTGGCGGATCTCTGCGCCGATTCACCCAGCCGCTACGAGGTCGGGGTGCTGTCGAAGGCCGCCGAGTCATGGGTGCTGGTCACGCTCGCTCGCGACAACGGAAAGTTGAAGGGCTTCTCGTTCAGCACCCTCGAGCGCATCGGTGGCACTCCGAGCGTCATCGTCGGGCTTGCGTCGGTGAAGCGCACTTCGAAGCGCGACACGGTGCTTCGAGCGATCGTGCACGACCAGTTGCGTCGCGCCGTGCTGGCCTTCCCCGACGAAGACGTGCTCATCGGCGCCCGGCTGCCGACGGTCTCCGGGTACGAGGCGTTCAAGACCCTGAACGACATCGTCCCCCGGCCCGACTACACCGCCACCGGCGAGGAACGGGCGTGGGGTCGCCGGTTGGCCAAGCGCTTCGGCATCGAGACGTCCCGGTACGACGAGCGCTCGTTCATCGTTCGGGGCGACGGTGGATACCCCGAGTCGCTCGACCACGAGGCGCTCAAGCCCGAGAAGCTGCCCGAAGGGTTCGACCAGTTCTTCGAGAAGGTCGACGAGAAGAGGGGCGACGCCCTGATCGCCTTCGGTTGGGCAATGGCCGACGACCTGGTCAAGCTGGCCTAGCCACTCCCGGCTGCTCGCCACGCGCTGCCGCGCGGCTCGGGCCAACCCGTGGCCATACGCTCAGATGGATCTTGAACGCACCATCCGGTCTCGCCGGATGGTGCGTTCGTTTTCGTCCGAACCGGTCGATGCCTCCGAGGTCGACCGGCTGTGCGACCTGGCCCGCCGGGCGCCGTCGGCGGGCAACACCCAAGCCGTCGAGTTCCTGGTGCTCGACACGCCCGAGTCGGTTTCGGCCTACTGGGAGCAGACCCTCACCAGCGACGCCCGGGCCAGGTTCGGATGGCCGGGACTGTTGGTCTCGCCCGTGCTGATCGTGGTGTGCGTCCGCCCCGACGCCTACGTGGAGCGCTACTCCGAGGCGGACAAGAGCCGAACCGGGCTCGGAGGCGGACAGGACCGCTGGACCGTTCCCTACTGGTGGGTCGATGCCGGCGCGGTGGCTCAGAACCTGCTCCTGGCAGCGGTCTCTGCCGGGCTGGGCGCTTGCCTGTTCGGCTTGTTCGAGCACGAGACCGCGGTTGCGCGGCACTTCGGCGTCCCCGACGACCGGCGCCTGGTGGCCACCATCGCCGTCGGTCACCCCGACCCCGCCGGTTCGGCCCCAGGTCGATCGGCCGGGCGGGCGCGGCCGCCGCTCTCGAAGGTGGTCCACCGCTCCGGTTGGTGACGGTCCCCCCGGGGCGGAAGTGCGGGGTTGTGGACGGCGGTAGGGGTGCCCAGCGGTGCCTGAATCGTCATGGCAACCGAATCGTTATTGACGATGGTGATCATTCAAATCATCGATAGTGACGATTCTCACATAACGGTCAGGTTACGAAACGCCGACCTTCATGACAGACTTTCTCGGTCCCACGACCTCCGGTGCGGGCTGATGTCGTCCCCGGAACCGGTCGTACCGCTCGATGAAGGAGCTTCACCCCAATGTCAGGTCGCCACGCGCGCACCCCCGAACCCCCGAGTACCGCCGGCACGCTCGCTGAGCGTGCCACTCGTCGACCCATGCGGGTCGCAGTCGTACTGGCCACTGGAGTCGCTCTGGCGGCGCCGATGGTGGCCGCCAGCCCGCTCGCGTCACCTGACCCGGTGGGTACGGCCGAAGTCGAGGCCTCGGTGGCCGAGTTGAAGGCGGCGGTGGAGACCGCCGCCACGCAACGTCTGACGGCTCCCGGCGAAGGGCCGGTGAACACCATCGGCTTCGTCACGGCGCTCGCCGCCACCAAGTCCTCCCAGGAGGTCGACGCCGGCGCGACGTACCTGAGCGCCTCGATGATCGCGGTCCGCGAAGCCGCTGAGCGCGAGGCCGCGGAGCGGGCGGAGGCCGAGAGGCAGGCCGCCGAGCGCGTCGCCCAGGAGGCACGAGAGGCCGAGGAGGCACGAGCGGCAGCGGCGCAGTCTGCTCCAGCGGTGCCATCGGGCAGCGTGTGGGACCGCCTCGCCCAGTGCGAATCAGGCGGCAACTGGGCGATCAACACCGGCAACGGCTACTACGGCGGGCTCCAGTTCTCCCTGTCGTCGTGGCGGGGCGTGGGTGGTGTCGGATATCCGCACCAGGCCAGCCGTGAGACCCAGATCGCCATGGGCGAACGTCTGAGGGCGAGCGGCGGCTGGGGCCACTGGCCTGCCTGCTCCCGCAAGCTCGGCCTCCGATAGGTCGCCGCAGCCGCCGTAACGGCGGATCCGATGGTTCGGATAGGTGCCCCCGGCCGCGAGGCCGGGGGCACCTTCGCGTCGTGACACCGATTCCAACCCAACCGGCGCGGACCGCGGCGGGGGATGTGTGGCCGCCTCCCAGCTGACCTACATCCCCTTTAACCCTTAAAACGCGATACTTGACCAACTTAGTAGGAAATGACTACCGTCCTCTCCGTCCTGGGATCGCCCCGGGGCGGACACCTCGGTCGTACCGAGATGACGAGACGCTCGGCTCTGGCCGAGGAAGGGCAATCGAATGAAGAGAACCTGGAGATCGTTCGCAGCGATCCTGTTGGCGAGCGTCCTGGTGCTGGCGGCGTGCGGTTCCGACGACGACGCGGCGACGGCCACCGGGGCTGACGGCGGCGCCTCCGGTACGGAGAACGGTGGCGGGGGCTCCGACGAGACCATCAACATCGTGGGGTTCGCGGTTCCCGAGGCCGCCAACAAGGCGATCGCCGAGGCCTGGGGTCAGACCGACGCCGGCAAGGGCGTGAAGTTCGAGACCTCCTACGGGGCCTCCGGCGATCAGAGCCGTGCGGTGGTGGCAGGCCTGGAGGCCGACTACGTCCACTTCTCGGTCTCGAGCGATGTGAACCGCCTCGTGGGCGAAGGGCTCGTGGCCGAGGACTGGAACACCGGCGACAACAAGGGCGTCGTCTCCTCGTCGGTCGTGGTGTTCGCCGTTCGGCCCGGCAACCCCAAGAACATCGAGTCGTGGGACGACCTGATCGAGCCCGGAGTGGAGATCGTCACCCCCAACCCGGCATCGTCGGGTGCCGCCCGCTGGAACGCCCTGGCGGCCTGGGGCCACATCTCGTCGAACGGCGGAACCGACGCCGAGGCCGAGGAGTTCGTGACCAAGCTGTTCGCCAACGTCGTGTCGCTGCCCAACAGCGGTCGTGACGCCACCACCAGCTTCCTGGGGGGCACCGGCGACGTGCTCCTCGCCTACGAGAACGAGACGATCCTCTCCCGCCAGAACGGCGAGGAGGTCGACTGGGTCTACCCCGAGACCTCGATCCTGATCGAGAACCCGGGAGCGGTGCTCGTCGACGCCACCCCCAAGGCCACCGAGTGGCTGGAGTTCGTCCTGAGCGCCGATGGCCAGGCCGAGTTCGCCAAGAAGGGCTTCCGTCCGATCGTCGATGGCGTCGACCACGGTGAGATCGAGGGTGCTCTGGATCCCTCCGACCCGTTCCCCGAGGTCGCCAACCTGCTCACCGTGGCCGATGACTTCGGTAGCTGGAAGGAGCTCTCCGACAAGTTCTTCGAGGAGGAGAACGGGATCATCACCAAGATCATCGCCGCTTCGGGCAAGGGCGAATGACGGTCGCGACCCCTGCGGTTCCGGGCCGGCTGGCGCTGCTGCGCCGGCCGGCCCGCTCCGGTGGCCTCGGCGCCGCGTCCGGCCTCGGTCTGGGCGTCTCGCTGCTGTGGTTCAGCCTGCTGGTGCTCATCCCGCTCGCTGCGGTGGTCTCCACCGCCACCGGCGGGGGTTGGTCGACCTTCGAACGGGCGCTGGGCAACGAACAGACCTCGGCCGCAATCCGGCTCACCGTCTCGCAGGCGGCGCTGGTGACGCTGGTCAACATCGTGATGGGGACGATGATCGCCTGGGTCCTGGTCCGCGATCACTTCTTCGGCAAGCGCCTGCTGGAACTGGTGATCGACATACCGTTCGCCCTCCCGACGGTTGTGGCCGGGTTGGTGCTCCTCTCGCTCTACGGCCCGAACAGCCCGCTCGGGCTGCACTGGGCCAACACCCCCAGGTCCGTCTTCTTGGCGTTCCTCTTCGTGACGCTGCCCTTCGTGGTCCGCACCGTCCAACCGGTCCTGGCCGAGCTGGACCTCGAGGTCGAGGAGGCCGCCGCCTCCCTCGGCGCCAGCCGGTTCACCACCTTCCGGCGGGTGACGCTTCCGAGCTTGGTTCCGGCCATAGCCGCGGGTGCCGCCCTGTCGTTCGCCCGTGGCGTGAGCGAGTACGGCTCGTTGGTCCTCCTCTCGGGGAACCTGCCCGGCAAGACCGAGGTCAGCTCGGTGCGGATCCTGTCGAGCATCGAGAACGACAACCTGCCGTCCGCGGCTGCGGTGGCGACGATCCTGCTCTTCATCTCCTTCGTCGTCATCGTGGCCCTGGACCTGATCCAGCGAAAGGTGGCCAGCCGTGGCTGATCTCCGAACCGGCCCCGCGCCCCTCGAAGCCCCTGCCACGGGTCAGCGATTCCGCGACCGTCCCAAACGCGCGCCGCGTGGTGCTCCCGGGCGCCGGCGCACCCAGACGCCGATGACCTACGTCTTCCGACTGATCGTCACCGCATACCTGGTGGTGCTGGTCGCCTGGCCTCTCGGCCTTGTGGCCCAGAAGTCGTTCGAGGACGGGACGTCGGCCTTCGCCGGCCTGTTCGACGACGCCGACGTGGTGCACGCCATCCGGCTCACGGCCACCATCGCGGTGATCTCGGTGGTCATCAACACCGTCTTCGGAGTCGGGATGTCGCTGCTGCTCGTCCGGTACCGCTTCCCGGGCAAGCGCCTGCT
>JAAZBK010000166.1 GCA_012513855.1 Acidimicrobiales bacterium | reverse complement strand
TTCGGCGAGGTCGCCGCGGTGATCACGGCGGCCGACGGCACCGAGTGCGAGGTCTGCCTGCTGGCAGCCCTCGACGCCCAACAGCGCTCCCGTGGCCTGATGCACGTGACCGACGAGTCGCTGGGCGGCTACGACGGCATGGTGTTCGTCTTCGACCACGACGCGCACTCGGGCTTTTGGATGCGCAACACCCGTCTCCCGCTCTCGATCGCGTACTTCGACGCCGGCGGGGTCCTCGTGTCGGTGGCCGACATGGAACCGTGCCCGGACGAGTCGGCCACCTGCCCGGCGTACCCGGCGGGTGGTCCGTTCCGCTACGCGCTCGAGGTTCCCCAGGGCCGGCTGGGCGACGTCGGCGTCTTCGGGGCCGGTGGCTCCCGGGCCTCGGCCGGTGACGCCTCGATCGTCCTCACCGGGACCCCGTGCCCCGCGAAGGTCGATTCCTGAGCGACGATCGCCGGCTCCGGCCGCTCTGTCACCCCCTCCGGGGACAATGGGTCGATGAGGTTCCAGGAGCGGTCGTCCGCTAGCGTCAAACGGTCCAATTGCAAACCCTGCCCCAAAGGTTGGGGCCCCGGTCACCCCGGGTCCAGAGGGAGGTGAGGCTCGCCATGCGAGCATATGAACTGATGGTCATCTGCGACGGTGGGCTCGAAGAGTCCGAGGTCGCCAAGGTGATCAACTCCGTGACCGCCCAGGTCGAAGAAGCCGGTGGCACGACCCCCAAGACAGAGAAGTGGGGCCGCCGCCGTTTCGCCTACGAGATCAACCACAAGACCGAAGGGTTCTACGTGGTGTTCGAGATCGAGGCCGAGCCCGGTGCGCTCGACGGTGTCGACCGCAACCTGCGCCTCGCGGACGAAGTCGTCCGCCACAAGATCATCCGGCTCCCCGATGCCGAGGCTCACCGCCGCGGACTCCTCGGTGCGCCGGCTCCGGCTGTCGAAGCCGGCTGAGCTGCAGGAGAACAACATGGACAACACCGTCACCCTCGTGGGCAACGTCACGCGCGACCCCGAGATCCGCTACACGCCGAGCGGCCAGACCGTCGCCACGTTCGGCCTCGCCGTCAACCGGCGCTGGCAGAACCGCCAGACCCAGGAGTGGGAGGAGCAGGTCTCCTTCTTCGACGTCAAGTGCTGGTCGCAGATGGCCGAGAACGTGGCCGAATCGGTGCAGCGTGGCACCCGCGTGATCGTCAGCGGTCGCCTCGAGCAGCGCTCGTGGGAGACCGACAACGGCGAGAAGCGCTCCAAGGTCGAGGTCGTCGCCGACGAGATCGCCCCCAGCCTGCGCTGGGCCACCGCCCAGGTGCAGAAGATCGACAGACGAGACGGAGCCGCCCCCGCGGGTGGTTCCGGAAGCGGCGGCGGGAGCCGACCCGTCGCCAACGAGCCCACCAACTACGACGGGGAGGAGCCGTTCTGATGGCACCCAAGCCAAAGCGCGTCAAGAACAAGGACAACGCGCGCCGCGCCAAGAAGAAGGTCAGCATCCTGACCCAGGAGTCGGTCGACTACGTCGACTACAAGGACGTGAACCTGCTTCGTCGGTTCATGTCCGACCGGGCCAAGATCCGCGCTCGTCGCGTGACCGGAAACGACACCCAGCAGCAGGCCACCATCGCCATGGCGATCAAGAACGCCCGCGAGATGGCCCTCCTCCCGTACGCCAACCGCGTCACCCAGCAGCGTGGTGGCCGCGATCGTGGCGGCGAGCGTGGCATCCGGGCCGACGGTCCGCCGCCGCGTCCGTCGGCCCCGCCGCCCACCGGTGGAGCCGAGGGTGAGGAGTTCGAGAACCTCGAAGGTGAGGAGCTCGAGGCCGAGGTCTCGTCCGAGGAGGTGGAGGCCTGATGCGTCTCATCCTCCGTGACGACGTCAAGGGCGTCGGCAACAAGGGCGACGTGGTCGAGGTCTCGAACGGCTACGGCCGCAACTTCCTCCTGCCCCGGGGCCTGGCCTTCCTGGCCACCAAGGGCGCCGAGGCGCAGGCCGAGAGCATGCGGAAGTCGCGAGACATCAAGGACGCCGCCGCCCGCCAGGCCGCCCAAGAGGTGGCCAAGGGCCTGGTGTCGTCTCCGGTGAAGATCGAGGCTCGGGTGGGCGGCGACGGCCGTCTGTTCGGTTCGATCTCCACCGCCGACATCGCCGCTGCGGTCGAGGCCCAGACCGGTGTCGAGCTCGACCGCAAGCAGCTCACGCTCGACGAGCCCATCAAGACGCTCGGCACCCACCTGGTGCCGGCCAAGCTCCACGCCGACGTGGAGTTCCCGGTCACCGTCGAGGTGGTCGCCGGCTGATCCGGCGCCGGCCGATCCCTGGCCGGCATTCGTGTCCGGTGGATCCGGATGCCCAGAGCATCCGGATCCACCCACGACACGCTGCTCCGCACCGACCGATGAAACCCGTCAGGTCGAGGGGCTCTGCTTCGACGCGCCCGAGAAGTGGCTCGCTGCGCTCGGTCCACAGTCGGTCCACAGCACGTCCACAGCCCGTCCACAGGGATCGGGCGCTTCTTCACAGGTAATCGGTACTTACTCCCCACAGGCGTTCTGAACGAAGGTGTGATCCACCATGGCCGACGTCCCACCCGACGACTTCGACGAACCTCCGGCCGACTACGACGTGCCGCCGCCTCCCCCGCGGCGGGCCGGCGGCGACGGAGGCGGGCCGGGGCGGCAGTCGGGTGGCGATCGGAGCAGCGCTCCGACCCAGGCCCGGTCAGGTGGGCGCACCCCTCCGCACAACACCGATGCCGAGGAGTCGCTCCTCGGGGCGATGCTGCTGTCGCGCACGGCCATCGACGTGGCCTCGGAGATGGTCTCGCCCGACGACTTCTACCGTCCGGCCCACGGCCACATCTACGACGCCATCACGTCGCTGTCGTCGCGTGGCGAGCCGGTCGATCCCGTCACGGTCGCCGAGGAGCTGCGCCGCGCCGACCTGCTCGACGTCATCGGTGGACCCGGCACCCTCCTGGCCCTCCAGGCGGGAACGCCGGCCACGTCCAGCGCTGCCCGCTACGCCAAGATCATCGAGGAGCACGCGCTGCTGCGTGGTCTCATCGGGGTGGCCGGTGAGATCTCCGAGATCGGCTACAGCCTCCCCGAAGACGTCCCCAAGGCCATCGACCAGGCCGAGGCCATGGTCTTCGAGGTGGCCCAGCACCGCCAGACCGACTCCATGAGCCGGCTGCACGACCTGCTGGACCAGACGCTCGACAGCCTCGAGGCCCTCTACGAGCGCGGCGACGCCATCACCGGCACCCCCACCGGCTACGTCGACTTCGACGAGCTCACCGCCGGCCTCCAACCCAACGCCCTGGTCGTGGTCGGGGCCCGTCCCGGCATGGGCAAGACCAGCTTCGCCCTGGGCATGGCCGCCCACGCGGCCCTGGAGGCCCACCAGCCGGTGCTGTTCTTCTCGTTGGAGATGAGCCGGGTCGAGCTGTCGCAGCGGCTGCTGTGCTCGGAGGCCCGGGTCGACTCCACCAAGGTCCGCAACGGCCGTCTCACCGACGACGACTGGCGTCGCATCAGCCACGCCATCGGCCGCCTGGGCGACGCTCAGCTCTGGATCGACGACAACCCCCACGTCACGGTCATGGAGATCCGTTCCAAGGCCCGTCGCCTCCAGTCCAAGGTCGGCCAGCTCGGCATGATCGTGGTCGACTACATCCAGCTCATGACGGGCAACGCCCGGGCCGAGAACCGCCAGACCGAGGTGGCCGAGATCAGCCGTGGCCTCAAGATCCTGGCCCGTGAGCTCCAGTGCCCCGTGGTGGCCCTGGCCCAGCTCAACCGTGGCCTGGAGCAGAGAGCCGACAAGCGCCCCATGCTCGCCGACCTGAGAGAGTCGGGCTGTCTGACCGCTGGCACGAGGTTGCTCCGCGCCGACACCAACGCCGAGGTCACGCTTGGAGAGCTGCTGGAATCGGATGCCCGCGACGTGCCGGTGTGGAGCCTCGACGATCGTTGGCGACTGATGCCGGCCACGCTCACCCACGCGTTCCCGAGCGGCACCAAGCCGGTGTTCCGGATGACCCTGGCGTCGGGCCGGGTCGTGGAGGCCACTGCGAACCACAAGTTCCGCACCATCGACGGTTGGGTTCCCCTAGGTCAGCTGGAGCCTGGCTCCCGTCTGGCAGTGCCTCGCCACGTCGATGGACCGCTCGAGACCGTGGCGATGGAGGAACACGAGCTGGTCTTGTTGGCTCATCTCATCGGTGATGGATGCGTTCTGCCCCGTCAACCGATCCACTACACGAGCAACGATCCGGCCAACCTCGAAGCCGTCGAGGAAGCGGCCGGCCAACGGTTCGACATCACCCCTCGCAGGGTGAAGCAGGAACGGTGGTGGCACTCCTACCTTCCAGCTCCGCAGCACCTCACTCATGGCGTTCGCAACCCGATCAGTGAGTGGTGGGATGAGCTGGGTCTGCGTGACTGCAGGAGTTGGCTCAAGTTCGTACCCGATCCAGTCCACTCAGCACCGCTGCACCAGGTGCAGACCTTCCTTCGTCACCTGTGGGCGACCGACGGGACCATCGTTCTCAACCGGAGCGGCAAGAGCCCTCGAGTGAGGATCGTGTACGCCACCACGTCGAGGCGTTTGGCTGACGATGTCCAGAGGCTTCTCCTCCGGTGCGGTGTTCAGTCGCGGATCACCGTCGTGCCCCAGGGCGAGCATCGACCTTCTCACCACGTCCGCATCGACGGTGTCGATCACCAGCGTCGTTTCCTGACCGAGATCGGGGTGCACGGCGCCCGTGGTGAGAGGGTCGGCCCTGCGCTGGATCTGCTGAACGGCGTGGTCGCCAACCCGAACGTTGACACCATCCCGCCGGCGGTACGGAGCCGGATCGTCGCTGCTCTTGCGGAAGCTGGCCTCACTCACCGTCAGCTCGCCGAAGAACTAGGTGAGCAGTACTGCGGGTCCTACCTGCTCGGTTCGGAGTCTCGGCCTCGATCGATGCGCCGTGCACGGCTGGCTTCGATCGCCGAGATCACCGACTCCAAGGAACTCGCCGACCTCGCTGCGTCGGATGTGTTGTGGGACAAGGTCGTCTCCATCGAGTCGATCGGTGATCAGCCGGTGTACGACGCCACCGTCCTCGGCACCCACAACTTCATCGCCAACGGGATCGTGGCCCACAACAGCCTCGAGCAGGACGCCGACGTCGTCGTGTTCCTCTACCGGGACGAGCAGTACAACCCGGACTCACCAGATCGCGGCACGGCCGAGGTCCTGGTCACCAAGCACCGCGCCGGCCCCACCGGCATGGTCCGGCTGGCGTTCCTCGACCACTACACCAAGTTCGCCAACATGGCCCGGGAGTGACCCGGGCCGGTTGATCAGGTTGTGGAGGGGCGATCGTCCGGGGCCTTCGGGCCCCGGACGTCGTCGTCCACGTCCCCGCCGAGAAGCTCGGCCAGGAGCTCCAGCGACGTGGCGTTGCGGGCCCTGGCGACCGGGTCGAGCACCGGAGCGAGCAATCGAAGCCGCCCGAGCAGAACCTCGTCGAGAGTGATGGTGGTCCGGGGCTCGGCTGAGCTCGACGGGGCGTCGGACTCCACGAGGGTGAAGGTGGCCCGGCCTCTACCCAGCGGCTCCTCTACGGCGGTCACGCCGACGAGATCGTGCGGGGCCTCACCGAGATCATGCCCGGGCGCCCCACCGTCGCGGAGCACCGCCACCCGGTGGACGAGGTGCGTCGCCACTTCGAGACCCACACCGTCGACCCGCTGACCCGAATGCACGTGATGACGATCGTGGCCGGCGAGCAGCAGACGATGAACTACTACATGAACCACGGCGCCGAGTGGGTCGAGCCGATCGCCCGCGGCACCTACACCGAGATCGCCATGATCGAGGAACAGCACGTGACGCACTACGAGTCGCTGCTCGATCCCCTCGACTCGTGGCTCGCGAACTGGGTCTTCCACGAGTACAACGAGGTCTACCTCTACTGGTCGATGCACCAGCAGGAGACCGATCCCCGCATCAAGGCGATCTGGGAGCTGAGCGTCGACATGGAGCTAGGCCAGCTCCAGGTGGCGTGCGACTTCATGCGGCGCTACGAGGGCCGAGATCCAGCGGAGCTTCTCCCGAAGGAGTTGCCCGACACGCCGGTGACGTTCGAGCCGAACAAGGAGTACGTCCGCCAGGTCCTCGCCGAGCAGATCGACCTGCGCGCCGACGGTCTCGACTTCGTGCCCCTCAACTCCCTACCGGCCGACCACCGGTACTTCGCCTACCAGGCCATCGTCAACGAGGGCGGCAGCCCGACCGAGGAGGTCATCGAGCGGGTTCGTGCCGAGAAGGACCACGAGTACCGCACCTAGGACTGCCGGTCCGGCGGAATGCTCGCCCGTGCCCACGCGTGTCGCGTCCGTGATCGCGGCCGATACGGTCGCTCGTCATGTGGTTCTGCGACGAGTGCGGCCGGCCGGCCGAAGGCGGCGACCCCGAGGCGGCTGACCCGCCGCTCTGTCCGGAGCACGGGCCGCGATGGAGGTTGGTGCGCAACGCGCCGTGCGCGGAGGTGCTGGTGGAGCGCGATGGTCTGGTGCTGTTGAGCCGACGCGCGCACGAGCCCTTCGTGGGCGTGTGGGAGATCCCGGGTGGGTTCGTCGACCGGGGCGAGCACCCGGTGCAGGCAGCGGTGCGGGAGATGCGCGAGGAGCTCGGGGTCGACGTCGAGCTGACCGCCCTGCTCGGCACCTACCTGGAGCAGAGCGCGTACGGCGAGTGCCTGGAGATCACCTGCTACCTCGGTCGAACCGATGACGAACCGGTGGCCAACCCGGCCGAGGTGAGCGAGTGGGCCTGGGTGGGCCCGGGCGACCTGCCCGACGAGATGGCCGGCCGGGACCGTGAGCGCCTGGAGGACTGGAAGGCGGGCATCGCGGTTCCGCTCCCGGGCGATGGCCGCTGAACGTGCTCGGTGGGTCGGCTCGCCCTCAGAAGCCCGCCCGGCGCGCGTCATCGAGGACGAGCAGTAGGTGCATGGGATCCGAGGGCGACGGTTCGAAGTCGAAGTGCTCGTAGAACGACCTCGCCTGGTCATCGATGGCATGTACCAGTAGGAGCCTGGCTCCGAGGACCTCGGCCGCAGCGAGGGAACGACGGATCGCGTCGCGGAGAAGGGCTGCGCCGAGCCCCACGCCTTGGTGCCGACGATCGACAGCCAGCCGGCCGAGCAGGAAGCAGGGGATCGGCTCCGGCATGTTCCGCCTGGCGCGACCGGTGGCCGAGTCTCGGGTCAGGGCAGCGGCCACCAGGCAGTAGTAGCCGGCCACTGTGGATCCGTCGGCGAGCGTGACGTAGGTCCGGCTGGCCCCGTCGACCTCGCTGCGCTTGGCCCGGCGGCTCAGCCAGTCGTCGAGAGAGTCCTCACCACAGCTGAAGAGGTCGACTTGGTCAGCATCTTCGATCGGCCGCGGTGCGCGGTACCGGCTCACTCGAATCGTTCAGGTTCGCGCGCAAGCTCTGAGAGGCGCCGCTTGGCGCGAGGTTCGGCCCGAAGCCTGCGGTCCAGCTCGTCGGCTTGTTCGGAGGTGAGGGTGAAGATGCTCCGATCGGCCAGGACGTGCGATGCCCGGTCCCGGGCGCTGGTCAGCACGAATGCGCTCACCGAGGTTCCCGAGACCTCGGCGGCGCGACGGATCAGGAGATCGTCGGCCGCATCGAGCCGCATGTCGAGGCGTGCCGCCTTGGTCATGATGCCACTGTACGGATGGGATCCGTACAGTGCAACGGCCATCTGAAGTCCGTCGGCGGTGCCTAGCCTGGCTGGTACGCCGCCGAGGAGGATCTAGTGCACCCCGACGACTACGACGAGTGGGCCATGGCCCGGTCCGGAGAACGGGCCGAGCGTCGCCGCCGGGTGATGGTCGGACTGCTGCTCGTGGCCATCGTGGGCACGGTGGTGTTCCCGCTGATCCAGGTGTTCACGTAGGACCAGGTACCGCACCACACTGGCGGGGTGACCTCGCCGCAACCGCCCACCGACACCGGGTTGCCGGTGGAGGACGTGGCGGGCGCCGTGGTCGAGGCCCTCAGGGCCGACGGCGCGGCCGTGCTGGTCGCACCGCCCGGAGCGGGCAAGACCACCGTCGTCCCGATCTGGCTGACGGCCGAACCGGTGCTCGGCGCCGGACGGATCGTGATGCTCGAACCTCGTCGCCTGGCCGCGCGGGCCGCGGCCCGTCGCATGGCGGCCATCCTCGGAGAACCGGTGGGCCGGCGGGTCGGCTACCGGACCCGGGACGAGAAGGTCGGTGGTCGCGACGTACGCGTCGAGGTGGTCACCGAGGGGATCCTCGTCCGTCGCTTGCAGGCCGACCCGACCCTGGAGGGCACGTCGGTGGTGATCCTCGACGAGGTCCACGAGCGGAACCTGGTCTCGGACCTCTCGCTGGCGCTGCTCGACGACGTTCGCCGCTCGTTGCGGCCCGACCTCGCCGTGCTGGCGATGTCGGCCACGGTCGACGCCTCGCGGGTGGCCGAGGCGTTGGGCATCGATGGTCCCGCGCCGGTGCTGACGAGCGAGGGACGGCAGCACCCGGTTTCGGTGGAGTGGTGGCCGCCATCGGGGCGCGACCGTGAGCT
>JAAZBK010000165.1 GCA_012513855.1 Acidimicrobiales bacterium | reverse complement strand
AGGGCGCACACGGCCTGCGCGTCGTCGGCGCTGGCGGTCCGGCCGGTGCCGATGGCCCAGATCGGTTCGTAGGCGATGACCAATCCGGCCACCTCGTCGGGCCCGATGCCGGCGAGCGCCGCCTTGACCTGCCCCGACACCTTGGCGTCGGTGGTCCCGGCTTCACGCTCGTCGAGCGTCTCCCCGCAGCAGATGATGGGCGTCATCCCCCACTTGAGGATGGCCTTGGCCTTGGCGTTCACCATCTCGTCGGTCTCGCCGAACAGCTCCCGCCGCTCCGAGTGACCGGTGATCACGTAGCTGACGTTGAGCTTGGCCAGGAACGCAGGCGACACCTCGCCGGTGAGCGCCCCCTTCTCCTCCCAGTGGCAGTGCTGGGCCCCGAGCGAGATCATGATCTCGTCGGCCTCGAGCACCGTCTGGACCGAGCGCAGGTCGGTGAACGGCGGGTGCACCGACACGTCGACCACCTCGAAGTCGTCCTTGGTGAGCGCGTACGACAGCTTCTGCACCAACGAGATCGCCTCGTAGTGGTTGTGGTGCATCTTCCAGTTGCCGGAGATGAGCGGGGTGCGTTCGACCTTGGACATGGGGGGCTCCGGTGGGGTGAGACGAGATCGGGTGACGGGATGGGGCGGGTAGGCGGCGGTCAGCCCGCGTTCGGCGCGCCACGAAGAGCGGCGAGACCGGGCAGATCGCCCTGCTCGATCAGCTCGAGCGATGCGCCTCCGCCGGTGGAGACGTGGTCGATGCGATCGTCGACGCCGAACTGGGCGGCGGCGGCGGCGCTGTCGCCTCCGCCGATGACGGTGAAGCCCCGGCAGTCGGCCACCGCCTCGGCGACCGTGCGGGTTCCGGCCTCGAAGCGGGGATCCTCGAACACGCCCATGGGACCGTTCCAGAGGATCTGGCGGGCCTCGGAGATCACGTCGCTGAACTCCGCGGCCGTACCGGGACCGATGTCGAGGCCCATCCAGCCATCGGGCAGGTCCCGGCCGAACTGGCGAACCTCTCCCCCGGCGCTCGGGTCGCCGATCTTGCCTCCGGGGCCGAGCCCGGTGATGTCGGACGGGAGGTGGATGGTGGCACCGCTGTCGAGGAGCTTGCGGCAGGTCTCGACCTGGTCCTCCTCCAGGAGCGAAGCACCCACGGAGTGGCCCTGGGCCGCCAGGAACGTGAAGCACATGCCGCCGCCGATGATGAGCCCGTCGGCCACCTCCAGCAGGGCGTCGATGACCCCGAGCTTGTCGGAGACCTTGGAACCGCCGAGGATGGCGATGAAGGGGCGCCGGGGCTCGTTGCGGCAACCGAGGAGGACCTCGACCTCCTTCTCCAGGAGGCGACCCGCGGCCGACGGCAGCGTCTGGGGCGGTCCGACGATGGAGGCGTGGGACCGGTGCGACGCACCGAAGGCGTCGTTGACGTAGAGGTCCTGGCCCTCGATGAGCCTGGCCACGAAGGCGGGGGCGTTGGCCTCCTCACCAGCGTCGTAGCGCAGGTTGTCGAGGAGCTCGACCCCCGGTGCGAGCTCCGCAAGGCGGGCCCGCACCGGGTCGATCGAGTACTTCGGGTCGGGCGTGCCCTTGGGGCGCCCGAGGTGGCTGCACGCGGTGACCGTCGCACCGTGTTCGAGCAGCCAGGTGAGCGTCGGCAGGGCGGCGGTGATCCGGAGATCGTCGGTGATGACGCCGTCGCTCAGCGGCACGTTGAAGTCGCAGCGGACCAGGACCCGCTTGCCGGACACGTCGCCGAGGTCCTCCAGCTGGGGAACTCCGTTGATCAAAGGGGTCTCCTGATTCCTTCAGGTCGAGAGGACCATGCCGGCATCCGGTGTGGGGAGCCTCGTCGCCTGTCACGGGGCCGCAGCTTCCACTGACCGACCGGCGACGCCGACGAGAACGAGGCTGACCCACCGGGCATCGGCAGGCAAGGGGTCACTTGTTGGCCGCGCCCACGATCTTGGTGAGGTCGACGAGGCGGTTCGAGTAGCCCCACTCGTTGTCGTACCAGCCGAGCACCTTCACCAGGTTGCCCATGGCCATGGTGAGACCGGAGTCGAACGTGATCGAGTACGGCGTGCCCACGATGTCGGAGGACACCAGCGGCTCCTCGGAGTAGGCGAGGATGCCCTTCAGGCGTCCCTCCGAAGCGGCGGCCTTGAACGCCTCGTTCACCTGGTCGACGGTGACCTCGGTCTTGAGGATGCCGGTGAAGTCGGTGATGGAGCCGGTGGGCACCGGCACGCGCAGCGAGGTGCCGTCGAGCTTGCCCTGCATGGCCTGGAGGACCAGGCCGGTGGCGCGGGCCGCACCGGTGGAGGTGGGCACGATGTTGATGGCGGCGGCGCGGGCCCGGCGCAGGTCGCTGTGGGGGCCGTCGACCAGCTGCTGGTCGCCCGTGTAGGCGTGGATGGTGTTCATGAGGCCCTTCTCGACGCCGAAGGCGTCGTCGAGGACCTTGATCATCGGAACGAAGCAGTTGGTGGTGCACGAGGCGTTCGAGACCACGATGTGGTTCTCGGCGTCGAACGTGTCGTCGTTGACGCCCACCACGAAGGTGGCGTCGGCGTTGGTGGCGGGCGCCGAGACGATGACGCGGGGGGCGCCGGCGTCGATGTGGGCGGCGGCCGCGTCGCGCGAGGTGAAGAAGCCGGTGGATTCGATCACGACGTCGACGCCCAGGTCGGCCCACGGCAGCTTGGCGGGATCGCGCTCGGCCAGGATCTTGATGACGTCGCCGTCGACCTCGATGCCGTCGCTGTGGACCTTCACGTCGCCGTCGAAGCGGCCCATGACGGAGTCGTTCTTGAGCAGGTGGGCCATGGTCTCGAGCGAGCCAAGGTCGTTCGCTGCGACGAAGTCGACGTCGGCGCCCTGCTCCTTCACCGCCCGGAAGAAGTTGCGGCCGATGCGGCCGAACCCGTTGATCCCGACTCGGATGGTCATTGTGTGATGCACCCCTTGGTGATTTGTGCGGCGCCGGATCCCTGCCGTGAGCGGCTGCCCGGCTTGCCTTGGAACCTAGTCGGGAGCCGGCAAACCCGGCGAACGCCGAGCGGGCCCGAGAGGCGGGAGACGGTGGAGCGCTACTTCTCGACGTCGCGGTGGCTCACGCCCACGTGGGCGCCGGTGGAGCGGCGAAGGCGGTCGGCCATGGCCTCGGCGATGGCCACCGAGCGGTGACGACCTCCCGTGCACCCGAACGCGATGGTGAGATAGGCCTTGCCCTCGGCCCGGAACGCCGGCAGCAGCAGCTCCAGCAGGCCCTCGACCCGCTCCACGAAGTCGTGGGCCAGATCGCTTCCCAGCACGTGATCGCTCACCGCCTCGTCGCGCCCGTCGAGGGGGCGCAGCTCCTCGACCCAGTGGGGATTCGGCAGGAACCGGCAGTCGAGGACCACGTCGACGTCGGTGGGCACGCCGTGCTTGAACCCGAACGACATGGTGGTGACCTGCATCCCGGGGTGGTCGTCGTCGTCATCGAACATCTCGCCGACGCGGCGTGACAGCTCGTGGACGTTCAGGTCGCTCGTGTCGATGACGGCGTCGGCGGCCGAGCGGATGGCTCCGAGCAGCTCGCGCTCACGCTCGATGGCCGCCTCCAGCAGTGCACCGGCGCTCACCGGGTGGCGACGACGGGTGCTCTCGAAGCGGCGCACGAGCACGTCGGTGCGTGCATCGAGGAACACCGTTCGGACCCGGGCGCCCGAAGCCCGGAGGTTGTCGAGCATGACGTGCAGTTCCTGGGGGTCCGACGACGCGCCGACCACCAGCGCGACCTTGGTCTCGCCGTCCTCAGACACGGGCACCAGGCCGGCCACGTCGGGGATGAGCGCCACGGGCAGGTTGTCGATGACGAACCAGCCACGGTCCTCCAGGACGTCGCCCGCGGTGGTGCGTCCGGCACCCGACAGCCCCGAGATCACGACGTACTCGTTCACGGCACCTCCTCGGGCAGCGTGATGCGAAGGGTGGCGAGACCGGCCGTGGCCGCTCCGATCATGGCCGCCAGCATGATCGACCCCCACCGTAGGGCCGGTGTCCAGCCGAGGCGGTCCTCGGCGTCGAGTGCCCAGAACGTGACCGCCCACAGCAGTGCGGGAACGATCGCGCCGGTGACCGCCGACGCCAACCGATCGAGCACGGGGCGGCCGAGCGCGTACCGGCACACCTCGAGGGCGACGGCGGCCGCGACGAAGCCGTAGAACACCGGTTCACCGCCCTGAGGGGTGTTCGACGCGGGCAGGAACAGGTTGGCCCGCGACGTCGCGGTGCTGTCGGTGAGGAGCAACGGCGGTATCCCCATGGCCGTGACACCGAGGAAGATGAGCCCAGGGGTGATGCGGAAGCGGGCCAGCAGGGGCGTGAACCCGGCCATGAGCACGACCGCCGACCACACCACCACGCCCAGCCCCCGCACCTGGTCGTAGTCGCTGATCGACTCCCCCACCAGCGGTTCGACGTAGCCCTGCTGCAGCGACATGCCTCCCGCCATCGGCGACAGGTAACCGGTGAAGAGCGACGTCACGAGCATGGCGGTCACCACCGACACGACGGCTGCGATCGACGCGACGAAGCCGAGCTTCACCACCGGGCGACGCCACAACAGGATCAGCGGCGACGTGAGCAGCAGCACCAGCCCACCGAACACGATGAGGTGCGGGGGGCTGACCAGGGCCTCGACCGCCTGTTCGGTGCCGTACTTCTCGTGCCAGAGGGCGTCGGCCAGGCCGCCCACGCTCAGCGTGACGAAGCCGAGGGTGGTGGTGGGCACGGAGCCGACGAACCCGGCACCCCGGCGGAACGCACCCCAGGCGATCCAGGCCCCCACCGATGCCACCCCGCCGTAGAGGACGAGGTGCCACCCCGACAGGAAGTCGCCCTCCAGGTCGCCCGGGTTCTGGAGGTGGCGGGCGATGTCGCCGCCGAGGCCCACGGTGGTGACCAGCGTGCAGACGATGAGCACGGCCAGTTCGAGGTCGGTGACGTCCAGGCGCCGGGGCGGCGGCATGAACTGGCGCCAGCCGGTCGGCGCCCAGCGGATGTCGGAGGTGTCGGGTTCGGGCAGCGTGGTGGCCATCAGCGCTGCCCCCTGCTCCGCCGTCGCCAGAGCCCACCCACGATCGCGGCCGACAGGGTGGCCGCCGTGTACACGAGCAGGACCGTCCAGGCGAGCCGGTCGGTGGTGTCATCGAGGTAGCGGACGTAGCCGACGCCCGCGGCGATCGCCCCACCGGCGGAGAGGACCATCTGGCGCACGGGCCGGTAGGAGATGATTCGCAGGTTGTCGAGGACGAACTCGATCACGCCGGGCAGCGGCATGAGCCACAGCACCCAGGGGTCCAACGAGTGGTCCCACCACGACCCGAGGCTCACCGCAACGCCGGCCACCAGGGCGAGCGGGTAGAGCACCAGGCAACGACGGCACACGTGGAGTCCGCCCACCACCGCGCACCGGTCGTAGTCCTCGGGCCAGTGGTGCGACAACCACAGAGGGGTGTCGGCCACCGCGACCGGGGCAACCACCTCGGCGTCGTCGTCGAAGCGGTCAGCGGGCCCTTGATCCGGGGCTCCGCCGCCGTCGGACTGGTCGGCCCAGGGGTCGATGCCCAACGCCCGGAGCGCGGAGTCGTCGGGGCGCTCCCACTTGGCGGGATCCTCTGGCTCCACCACCATCACCCTGCCTCCCGTTCGGCCACCAGCACCAGGAGCCGGGGGATCGACGCCGCGGCCTGGTACTCGGCGGCACGGGCGAGGAACGCAGGGGGTGGCGCCGGTTCGACCATCCGTCGCAGGACGAGGCCCGCGTCGGCCATGGCGTTGACGTAGCGGCTGAGCGGCCGGTGGATGAAGGGGATGTAGACGCCCTTCTCGACCTCCTCGATCGTGCTGTCCTCCTCCAGGTACGGGCCGATGCGCCAATACTGCTCGGGCGGCTCCATGACCTGGTCGTCTATCCATCCGCTGCCGGGCGTCTGCAGCAGCGGGTGGTTCAGGAAGAACGCGAACCGACCGCCCGGCACCAGCACCCGGGCGACCTCGTCGATGGCGTCGTCGACCGCCTCGATGTGCTCGAACACCAGGCAGGCCACCACCGCGTCGAACGATCCATCGGGGAACGGCAGCCGGTCGGCTCCCGCGCGGGAGTAGAGCGGGCCGCCACCCCGTCGGGCCGCCTCCGACACCTGGTTGGTGGTGGGATCGATCCCCACCACCAGGTCTGCGCCGCCCGCCTTGGCCAGCCGCGCCACCTGTCCTTCGCCGGTCCCGACGTCGAGCACGCGGGACCGTCCGGCCAGCAGGTCGGCCGCCAGCGGCAGGATCTGGTCGGTGTACTCCGGATCTGCGCCGTCGGTGAAGCCCGCTTGCCACCAACCGGAGTGCGACTCCCAGAGGTCGATGTCGTCGGCCACCAGCAGCACCGTAGGCGCGCCGCCGACCCCCCGTCCGCACCATCTCACGGCTTCTGGTTACCGATCATGTCCTCACGACGTCGGTTCCGTGACCAGAACCGGACACCCCCGGACCCGACCTCGTTCTGGTCACGGATCACGCCGCCCCAGAGCACGATCGGTTACCAGAAGGAGTTCAGGACGGATGGAACTTGTCGTGGACGGCCTGGGCCACCTTGTCGGGCAGCCAGCTGAGCGCCTGGAGCGTCTCCAGCGAGGCGTTCTGGACGGCCTTGACCCCGCCCAGCTCCTTGACCAGGCGCTTGCGGCGGGTGGGACCGAGCCCGGCGATGTCGTCGAGCGACGACGACGTCATCCGCTTGCCGCGCAGCTCCCGGTGGAACTTGATGGCGAAGCGGTGGGACTCGTCTCGGATGCGCTGGAGCATGTAGAGCGCCTCCGACTGGCGCGGGATCCGCACCGGGTCGGGGGATCCGGGCAGGTACACCTCCTCGAACCGCTTGGCCAGCGACGCCACCGGGATCTCCTCGTCGAGGCCCAGCTCGGTGAGCACCTTCACCGCCACTCCGAGTTGGCCCTTTCCGCCGTCGACCAGCAGCAGCTGGGGCGGGTAGGAGAACTTGCCCCGCTCCGACGCGGGGCGCTCCCGGTCGGCCAGGTAGGCGGTGAAGCGGCGCGTGAGGACCTCCTCCATGGCGCGGAAGTCGTCGTTGCCCTGGCCGCTCTTGATCTTGAACTTGCGGTACTCGGACTTCTTCGGCAACCCGTCCTCGAGCACGACCATGGACCCCACGTAGTCGGTGCCCTGGAAGTGGCTCATGTCGAAGCACTCGACCCGCAGCGGCGGCTCCGGCAGCCCCAGCACGTCCTGGAGCTCGTTGAGCGCCCGCGCCCGGCTGTTGTGGTCGGACGCCCGGCGGAGCCGGTGGCGCACCAGCTCCTCCTTGGCGTTGTTGGTGACCGTCTGCTGGAGCGAGCGCTTGTCGCCACGCTGCGGCACCCGGATGGTCACGGCGCTCCCGCGCTCGAAGCTCAGCCACCTCTGGTACAGGTCGGTGTCGTCGGGTTCCCAGGGCACCAGGACCTGCTTGGGCATGCCGATCGGGGGCGGGTCGTCGTAGAAGCCCTCGAGGATGCGCCCGGCCAGCTCGCCCTGGTCGAGGTCCTCGACCTTGTCGAGCACGAACCCCTTGCGCCCCACCACCCGGCCCTTGCGGACGTGGAACACCTGGACCGCGGCCTCCAGTTCGTCCTCGGCCACCCCGAACACGTCGATGTCCTCGTTGCGGTCGGCCACCATCTGCTGGCGCTCGATGGCCTTGTTCACCGCGGTCAGGCGGTCTCGCATCCGGGCGGCCCGCTCGAATTCGAGCGCCTCGGCCGACTCCCGCATCTCCCGTTCCAGCCGGGCCACGACCTCGTCGGTGTCGCCCTCGAGGAAGCGGAGCAGTTCGTCGACGTAGCCCTGGTACGTCTCGTGGTCGACCTCCCCGACGCACGGACCCGAGCACTTCTCGATGTGAAACAGGAGGCACGGTCGTCCGAGGCGCTGGTGGTGGTCGAACTTGTTGTCAGAGCACGTGCGCACCGGGAAGGTGCGCAGGAGCAGGTCGAGCGTCTCGCGGATGGCGTAGGCGTGGCCGTACGGACCGAAGTAGCGCACGCCCTTGCGACGGGCACCCCGCATCACCATCGGCCGGGGCCACTCGTCGCTCACCGTCACCGCCAGGAACGGGTAGCTCTTGTCGTCGATCAGGCGGATGTTGAACCGGGGCCGGTGCTGCTTGATGAGGCTGTACTCGAGCATGAGCGCCTCGACGTCGTTGCGGACCTGGATCCACTCGACCGTCTCCGCCGTGGCCACCATCTGGGCCGTGCGCGGCGGCAGGTTCTTCTGGAAGTAGTTCGACAGCCGGGACCGCAGCGACTTGGCCTTGCCGACGTAGATCACCCGACCGTGGGCGTCCTTGAACTGGTAGGAGCCGGGGGTGTCGGGGATGGAACCGGCAGGGGGACGGGTGACCACACCCCTAGGTTGCCGGATCAGGCGT
>JAAZBK010000164.1 GCA_012513855.1 Acidimicrobiales bacterium | reverse complement strand
TGGCCGCCGGTCACGTCGTCGGGATCGTGCATGCCACCACCGTTGTAGGGGCGCCAGCCCTCTGAGGCGCGGGCAGTCGACCAGATGCGTCCTTGCCAGATGAGGTAGTCGATGCCGAGGATCTGCGCGTTGTCCTTCAGCCAGGTGGTGACCCGCCAGCCGAGCTCGAGGGCGGGGCCGGCCGCGGCGGTGCCGATCGAGTTGCCGAAGGTGCCGTCGCAGGCGCGGCCGAGGGGGTGTTCCGACTTCTGGCCGGGACGGGGCGACCAGCACGACCACCGCGAGTCGGGGAAAGTGGCCTGGAGTTGGGTGAGCACGTGCGCGGTGCGTTCGGTGATCCGGCCGTTGCTGGTGGGGTCGGGGACGAGCCGGGCGGGGGTCTGGCCGCTGTAGGAGGTTGCGGGCGCCCCGGTGTTGCATACCGAATGCGCCGCCGCCGGTCCGGTCGCGATGTCGGTGGCGCCGTTGGTGGTGAGCCAGGGTTCGGGGTCGACCCGGGCAGAACTGGTGGTGCCGGGGCGGACCTCGAAGTGCAGGTGTGGGCCGGTGGCGTAGCCGTCGGCGCCGACGTCGCCGATGTGCTGCCCGGCGGTCACGGTCTCGCCGGCGCGCACGTGGATGCCGCCGGGGGGCATGTGGGCGTAGCCGGTGGCAACCGGTGTCCCGTTGATGGTGTGGGTGATGAGGATGAGGTGCCCGTACCCGGAGGCGGGGCCGGCGAAGGTGACGCGTCCGTCGGCGGCCGCGAGGATGGGTGTGCCGGTGGGGGCGGCGAGGTCGAGACCGGTGTGCAGCCGGTAGATGCCGGTGACCGGGTGCACGCGCATCCCGAAGCCGCTGGTCCGCACCCACGACCCGGCCGGCAGAGGCACGACGACCCGAGCAGTCTCCGGCGCCACCGGAAACTCGATCGGCATCATCGCGTCGACCGTCGAGACCCCGTCGATCGTGGAGGTCGTCGACGTGTTCGACGTGTTCGGCGGGGTGGTCGGCAGGCAGTGAGCCTGCGCCGCCGGGCCGAGGAGGACGCCCGCGCCGAACAGCAGGCCGGCGGGCGCGAAGAGCAGCGTGACCAGAGCCAGGGCGACGGCCTTACCCATGACTTGTCAGTCCAGGGGCTTGTCGAGGATCGAGAGGCGAAGCAGCCGGCACTGCGGGTACGAGGGCTGGCAGACGATGAAGATCGTGAAGGCGACGTCGTGGTCGGAGGCGACGGGTCGGCCTTCCCAGATCCCGGCGCGGTGCCTGGTGCCGTGGATCGTGCGCGCGGTCGTCCCCGGGAGCAGTTGGTCGCCGGCCTGGGCTTGGGCGGTGGCCCACGTGCCAGGGGTGGTGACCGCGTCGATGGCCAGCCACTGCCGGGTCTGATACCTCGCCAACTCAACCCAGGCTGCCTGGGTGGGCAGGTAGGTGTCGAGGTCGAAGACCAGTCCCGGAGTCGAGGCCCCGCTCGGGTCGGCAACCGCGACGAGTTGCTCGATGTGGTCGGTGCGGGTGAGCAGGCTCGTGGTGTCCCAGGCGAAGATCGCCTCCGCGACCTGGCGGGCGAACGCTTCGGGGTCCGACGTCGGAGGCAGCGCCGGGAGAACGGTATCCGGGCGCGCGGTCCCGGCGGCAGGCGAGGCGATGGTAGGTGAGGCGATGGATAGGGCACTCGGGTCGGCCGGAGCGACGTGCGAGGCGGACGTGCGGTGGAGCAGGACGGCATAGGTCACGCCGGCGACCAGCAGCAGGGTGATCGTTGCGGCGGCGACGATGACGCGGCGTCGACGCAGGACCTCGGCGGTCGTGCTCGGGTAGCGCATCAGACCTCTTCTCGGGTGTCGGGGGCGGCCAACTCGCCCGGTGCACTCGGCGCTGCTGGTGTGCTGGTTGCTGCGCGGGCGCTCTCGACGGCGTCGGCGAATGCCTGGGTTTGGTCGAGGACGCGTCGGAAGATCGCCCAGTTTGCGGGTGTGATCTCGCGGGCGATCTGTTCGGCGTCGTACTTGGTGGTCCAGCCGTCGAGTTCGGCCCATTTCAGCGTGAACGAGCGGGTCGAGCGTTTGGTGGTCGCGGCGGCGGCTTCGCGCCTGGCGCGGTTCTCCCGGATCCGCCGACGTCGGTCGGCTTGGGCGGTCTTGATGGCGGCTGCGGTGACCTGGTCGAGGTCGGTGTCATCGCCCGGCCGGGTCAGGGCGGCGGCCCGTTCGGCGGCCTTGACGCGCTGGTAGCCGGGGTCGACCGCACCACCATCACGGATGGCTTCGATCTCGGTCTCGGCCAGGGCGCGCAGGTCGGGGGAGAGGGACCTGTCGGCGGCGATGCGCTCCATCTGCAGGATCTGCTCCAGGCGGGCGTAGGACGCCTTGCCGGTGACCATCTCGGCGGCGCGGCGGCGGGCATCCCCGCGGGCACCGCTGCCCGGTCCCGCCGGTCCCGCCGGTCCCGCCGATTCGGCGGGACCGGGCTGACCTGCGGTTTCGTCGGTTTCGGTGCCGTATTGGGTGGCTCGCTTGCGGCGGTCGGCGTCCTCGGCGACGAGGGTTCGCAGTTCCTCGTAGAGTTTGGCTGCCTCGAGCGGTGACAGGGGTTTGTGGGTGGTGTTCTCGTCCCGTTCGGCGAGCAGACGGGTCAACTCGTCGCTCAGGCCGGAGCGCACCCAGACCCTCAGGGTTCGCCAGCCGAGCTGCTTGGCGGCCTGCAGGCGGCGGTACCCGCAGATGAGATGCCCGTCCGGGGTGATGGTCACCGGTTGGAGCAGCCCGACCCGTTTGAGGGAGTCGATCAGCGGGGTCAGGTCGCCGGTGTCGCGGCGGTGCCGCTGGCCGACGACGATGGAGTCCACCAGGCGGTTCAGTTCGATGTGGCCACGATCAGACATCGGCTGCCACCTCCTCCACGGGGATCGCGGGCGCGGCGGCTTGGACCGCGTCGGCCAGGGCGTGATCGGCGCACAGGTCATCTGGGTTTTCACCGGACAGCAGCCGGCCCAGGATCCCGATCCCGGCGGAGGTCTGCTCGTAGTCGCACCGCTGGTTACCCAGAACCGCGCGCAACACCGCCAGCCAGGCACTGTGCTCGATGTCGAGCATGGCCGGCCCGGCCTCCTCTCGCCGCAGTGAGACGTAGGCGATCGCGCGGTCCCCGCAGCGCATCAACCGTGCCGCGATGTACTCCAGAGCCAGGCGGGCGGTGGCTTGCGGCCAGCCCACCGCGACGAAGAACTCCACGGCCGCGTCCAGGGCGAACAGCGCGTTGGTCGGTTCACCGTCGACGTTTTCCCGCTTCGGCGGCTCGTGGAGGTGGTCGAGGTTGTCGAAGGAGTGGAACGCCGGGTGGTAGTTGACGATCTCGGCCTCACGGTCGCTGAACCGCTGCGCGTCGTGGACCTCGCTACCCGCGCTCTTGCGGGCCTGACCGGTCGAGCAGAGCAGGCCCTCGGCGCGGGATTCATAGATCAGGGACAACTCGACGGCGTGGGTGATGACCGCCCATGGGTCCTGCGCGAGGCGGGTCGAACGCATCCGCATCACCTCGAACGCGGCGACGGCGGCAGCGCCCACCTCCAGACCGTACTTGCGGGCCAACCCGGCGTACTTGTCCATCACGAACCTCATCAACTCGGTGGCGCGCGGGTCGCTGCGCCACCCGTCACTCGTGGTGTAGGCCAGGTCGAAGAGCAGCATCCGCAACTCCTCACTGCCGGCAAAGGCCGGTGCGCTTCTCATAGCCCGAGTCCTCCCTGGTCGGTGACCGTGCGGGTCGTCGGTGCGGGCGTGTCGGGGCGAGCGATCGAGGATCGGATGATGCGACGTGACGCCTTCGAGACCACCGCGCCAGGGACACGACGGGCCCGGCGGGCCAGGTCCGCCTCGATGTCGATCCCGCGCCGCACGTACCGGGAGCCGAGCATCGTCAACATCTCGCTGGGGCGAACCCACGCCACACCGGGCGCACCGCTGCTTTCCGGCGTGGCCTGGCTGGTTGGTACGGACGGGTCGCGATGCACGGCCAGTGCCTCCACCGGCCTGGCGGCTTCAGTCTTCGACGCGGGTTCGGGGATGGTGCGGTCGAGGCGGCGCTCGTACCGCTGCGGGGTGTTCACAGCCGCACCGCCTCAACCGTTGTCGTAGGGCGTGGCTGGGTCGCCGGCCCCGGAGGTGTCGCGATCCGGTAGGCCGAGCGGATCGTGGCCAGCGACTCCTGGTCGGGCAGGCCGGCGGCGTGCGCCGCCGCACCGAGCAGCGAGGTCGTACTGGACAGGTCGTGGCCCTCCTCGGCCATCCGGCACGCCGCCCAGAACAAGCCCCCGTTGCGTCCACCCTCCGGGCGGGACGCCACCCACGCAGCGAGCCGGTCCGGGCGGGCACCCACCCCCGGCAGATCCGTCGGTGCGCGCATCGGGCGGGGCGGGTCGAGGAAGCCACGCAACCCGGCGGCATCGACCGGCCAAATCTGAGGCCGCTCAGCCACCGCGACCAACTGGTAGGTGCGGGTCACACCATCCGCGCTGGTTACCCGGGAGGGGGGAACGATGATGTAGCCGCCGTCGCCACGGAAGTCGACGTGCCTGCCCGGCAACTGCCAGGAACGCTGCTGCCTCCCGCCGGAGCGGAGGAAGTATGCGTGCAGGCCGCCCGACGGCGTGCGCACCAGCCACGCCCACCCCTCGACCAGCCCAGCCCGTCGGGCGTGGTTGTAGGCCGCGTACCCGGAACCGGTCTCGTGGACATCGACGTCGACCACGTCGACACCCCCAACCGTGCCGGTCGGGACCCCGATATTGGCGTCAGGTTCTCGGCGCCACCACCCCTGGATGACGTCCGGGGCGACGCTGGCGTCTCGGAAGCCGTGGGCCGTGAGCGGGCGCTTCCCTGCGGGGACGCACGGGAAGACCGGGACACCGCTGGCGCCCAGGTGCTGCGCTGCGGTCGCGAGATCCGGTGCGTTCACGATGTCGCTGAGGAGCCGCGGACTCCACCGGAGGGCCGGGTCTGGTTGTTGGTGTACCTGGTTCATACACGCCACTGTCCTCAGCCAGCGCACCAATTCGCGCCCCTCCTGCCTGCGCCCCTCCCGGGAGGGGCGCAGGAGGGGCGCAGGAGCTCAGGTCGCGTTTGTGCAGGTCACAGGCCTATGCGGCTGCGCCCCTCCGAAGTCGAGAAAGTTCGGCACGAGGGTTCCGCGACCTTCGGAATCAGTCCTCAGGAGGGACCGATCGCAGGGGTTCCAGGCCCGACAACGGCGACTTGCGCGGCATCGACAACGCCGAATATCGTCCGGGAGCCGCCCTGATCGCGACCCTGGCGTGCGTTGACGCTCGATGCCAGGAGTGCAGCACCCCGCTAGCCGGTCGATGAGTGCGGTTGCTTGACCTGGCGTTTGCGGTTGACGGCCTGCTGCCTACCGGACCATGCGTACCTCGACCAGCCCATCAAGATCTGGATCAGTCTGCTCAGCCCCCGTCGTCTACGAATCCGTTCTGGACGCCAACCGTAGAGGCCAGCCGATCACCAGCCCCTCCGGGGGCGATCCTCACCCTCGGCGTCGTCACCCTCAGATGCCATGGGGGCAACCAGGAGCCAGGGAATGCCCGGACGGGGGCGGGTCAGGACGGGGGGCGGGTCAGGTCGGCGTCGTGATGTCGAGGTCGGTAGCGGCCTCGACTGCGCAGGACCGCTCGATCTGCAGGGTTGAGAAGTAGACGTCGAACTGGTCCCGTAGGAGCTGCGTGGACTGCTCCAGTACTGCGTGGGCGTCACGTTCGACGTCGGGGACGTGCAGGTGTGCGGAGAAGACGGTGCGTCCGGAGGTGATGGTCCAGGCGTGGATGTGGTGGACGTCGTGAACACCTTGTACTTCCTTGAGGGCGGTGATCACGGCGTCGAGGTCGAGGTTGTCCGGGGTGCTCTGGAGGAGGATCCGCAGTGCCGACCGAAGGATGGTCCAGGAAGCCCAGAGCAGGACCACGCCGAAGGCCATGCCGAGTAGTGGGTCGATGGCCAGGAATCCCGTGAAGCGGATCACCAGGGCCGAGATAATGATGATGAGGCTACCGATGAAGGTCTGGAGGACGTGCCAGAAGGCGCCCCTGATGTTCAGGTTAGTCTTTTGCCGGCTGTAGAGGAGGCGGAAGGCGATGACTTCGGTGACGATCCCGCCGGCAGCCACCAAAAGCATGACACCGGTGGGCAACTCGATCGGGTCGGCCAGGCGCATCGCCCCCATCCAGAACACGTAGGCTGCCATCAGAACGAGGAACAGCCCGTTGAAGAGGGCCCCGAGGATCTCCGCCCGGCCCCACCCGAAGGTCTGTTGCGTGGTGGCGGGGCGTCGGCTGAGTCGTTGCGCCACGAGGGCGATGAGCACCCCGCCGACGGCCGAGAAGGTGTGGAACGCATCGGAGATGACCGCCACCGATCCGGTCCACAGCCCGATGGCGAGTTCAATGACGAAGTAGATGCCGGTGAGCCAACCGGTGATCGCGAGTGCTCGACGGTCACCTCCGTCAGGGAGGTGGGCACCGTGTCCGGACTGATTCATGATTCTCCTCCAAGGGGGTGGTTCGTGTCGGCGATGGCGTCGCCGGGTGGGTCGGCTCGCGGTGGCCGGCGGTCCGAGCGTGGCGGCTCGGCCAGCTGCAGGGCCTCGGTGACCGTCTGTGTCAGCGACGCCGCCTCCAAGGGGCCACCGTAGCGCCTGCCGTTGACGAAGACCGTGGGGGTTCCAATGGCGCCGGAGGCTTCGGCAGAAGCGACGTCCCGTTCGACGCGGGCAGCGTGCGTACCGGCATCCAGCTCAGCGGTGAGTGTTTCCGGGCGCAGACCCAGGCCGGTGGCGATGTGGTGGATCCGACTGTGGGTCAGGCTGGCCTGGTGCCGGAAGAGCTCAGTGTGCATGGCCCAGAACTGGCCCTGCCCGGCTGCGGCCTCGGCTGCCTCCGCGGCCACCTGGGCGTGGGGGTGGATATCTGTCAGCGGCAGATGCCGGAAGACGACGCCCACCCGGTCGGGGAATTTGCTGTGGACCTCTTCGATCACGACTTGGGCGCGCGCGCTGTGAGGGCATTGGTAGTCGCCGTACCAGAGGATCACGGCCTCGGCGTCCTGGGGGCCGCTCCAGTGGTCGAGGTCCGCGCTGGGCGGCACCGTGAGGTCGACCAGGGGCGCGGCCACCCGTGCGGCGCCGGCGGTGCGGACCGACGCGGGCATCAGGGGCAGGAGCCGGAAGAGCAGCCAGCCCAGGAGTGCGGCGAGGGTGGATCCGGTCAGGATGCCGATCTTGGCCTCCTCGAGTTGGGGACCGTCGAAGGTGATGTCCGCGATGAGGAGGGAGACGGTGAACCCGATACCGGCGACCATACCGATACCGGCAAGGGAGGACCAGGGGATGGCCAGCGGCAGACCTCCGAGGGCAGGGCGGGTGGTCAGCCAGGTGGACCCGACCACGCCGGCCACCTTGCCGACCACCAGGCCCAGGATGATCCCCAGGGTGATCGGTGAGGTCGCCGCACGCGAGAGGGTGCTGGTGTCAACGATCAGACCGGCGTTGGCGAGCGCGAACAGGGGGACGATCACATAACTGGACCAGGGGTGAAACATCCGCTGCAAACGGTCGTTGGGGGAGACGGCCCAGGCCATGGAGAGGCTGGCGCGGCTCGCCAACTTCGGCGTGGGCGACGTGCGGAACCGCCGCCACCACAGGGCTGCACGTCGCAACTCCTCCCGTCCCGGCGAGATGGCCGTCGCCAGCAGGCCGGCCACGACCCCGGCAACGGTGGCGTGCAGCCCCGACTCAGCCACCGCCACCCACATGATGAAGGCCATACCGGCGTACCAAGGCAGGGACCGGACCTTGATGGCGCGCAGGACCAGGAGTACCCCAAAGGCCGCCACCGCGGCAGCCATCCACACCAGCGACACCGTCTCGGTGTACACCAGGGCGATGACGCTCAGGGCAATCACGTCGTCGATCACCACGAGGGTCAGTAGGAACGTGCGCGCCCGTGCCGAGACGCCCCGTGACAGTGACAGCACCCCGAGCGCGAACGCGGTATCGGTGCCGACGACGATGCCCCAGCCCCGCACCGAGTCACTGCCTACGTTCAGGGCGACGAAGATCAGCGCGGGCACGATCATCCCGCCGACGGCCGCGATGACCGGCGCCGCCAGGCGTCGGCGCTCGCGTAGGTCACCGACGTCGAACTCGCGCCGGATCTCGAGCCCGACGACGAAGAAGAAGACGGCCATCAGGCCTTCGTTGACCCAGTCCCGCAGGCTGAGGTCGAGGTCTACCGGACCGACATGCAGGCCCGCCTCGACTCCCCACAGCGCCTCGTAACCCGCCCCCCACGGCGAGTTCGCCCATACCAGGGCCGCGACCGTCGCCAGGAGCAGCACGACCGCCCCGGAGGTCTCCGTCGCGACGAACCGCCGCAACGGGCCTTCGCCCCGGTCCCGGCGACGGGCCGTGGTGCGCAGCGGTACATCACTCACGCTGCACGGTCCGCTACGCACGCGATGGTGTTCACGTGTACCTCAAGTCGATCATCATCCCGGCCTCGGCGTGGTAGATGTTGTGGCAGTGGATCATCCAGTCCCCGGGGTTGTCGGCGTCAAGATCGAGCGCCACTGACTCCATGGGCGCCATGAGCAGGGTGTCCTTGCGCAGCCCGTTGGGGAGGGCGAACGTGTGCCCGTGCAGGTGCAGCGGGTGCGGCATCATCGTCCGGTTCCGTGCGTTCAGCCGCAGTCGCTGCCCGTGCGCCACGCGCAACGGCTCGTTCTGCCCGTACGGGGCGCCGTTGATCGTCCAGACGTAGGGCGCCATTGAGCCTCCGAGCGTCAGCGCCGCGCTGATGTCGGGACTCTTCGCGGGCAGCCGGGCGGAGTCGTCCGGTTCCAGTTGGGAGCCGACCAGGATCTTCCCGTCCAGTTCGCTCGGCGTGACGTCGGCCGCAGGAAGGGCACCAGTTGCGGTACGCACCACCGCGAGCCCCTGACCGCCCGTGCTCTTGCCCACCGGGCGTGCCACCAGGGGGAAAACACCCGAGCCCAGGGTCACGACAGCGTCGTAGCGCTCACCCATGCCGATGTAGATCCCGTCGGCGTCCACCGGACTGACCGGCCACCCGTCGGTATGGATGACCCTCATGCGGTGCCCGCCCAGGGCCACCGCGAAGATGCTGTCTGAGGCGGCGCTGATGATACGCAGTCGCACCCGCTGCCCTGCCCTGGCCTCCAGAACCTCAGGTGCGGTGGGTAGTTTGCCGTTGATGAGGTGGTGGGGGTGGGCGACGTCCCCGGTGTCGGCGCCCCAGGGAGCACCGCCCTGCCCTGCCGACATCGAGCCGTGGTCCATGCCCGACATCGAGCCGTGTTGCATGCCCGTGCCGGAGGCGCCGTCGGCGACGAGCTGTTCCAGCACCTCGTCGGGTGTGGTGCCGGTGCCGTCGATCCAGTCGTCCAGGACCAGGATCCACTCCAGGTCGTAGTCCCCGGGCTCGGCGGGGTCGTCGATGATCAGCGGCGCGTACAGGCCGCGGTCGAGTTGGGTGCCGACGTGGGGGTGGAAGAAGTAGGTGCCAGGGTCGGGCGCGATGAACTCGTAGAGGAAGTTCTCGCCGGTACGGACCGGGTCCTGCGTCAGGCCGGGGACGCCGTCGGCCTCCGGCCGCAGTCGCACGCCGTGCCAGTGGACGGTGGTGTCCGCGGGAAGCTGGTTGTCGAGGGTGACCCGCAGCAGGTCCCCGGCGGATGCCCGCAGCGTCGGGCCGGGGACGGAGTCCGCGTAGGCCCATGTCGGCACGGTCCTACCGCCGAGGTCCAGGGTGACCGGACGCGCGGTCAGGCGGGCCGTCGTGACGGACTGCCCGGCCGAGGCGGTCAGGGGCTCGGGGGGCGGGAAGGTAGTCGGGCGGGCAGGCGCCGCTGCGTCGCCGGAGCAGGCGGCCAGGGTCGCCGAGGCGCCCAGGCCGAGTCCGGCGATGAGGACCTGGCGTCGTGAGGGGCGGGTCATGGTTCCTTCCAAGTAGGGTCGGGATATCTCTGCGCCCGTCGACCAGGAGGCGACGGTGCTGCTCGTCCTGCTCCGGGGGCGTTCTCAGTGGGCCGGGGTGCCCGCGGCAGGACGATTGAGCGGGAGTCCGGCCGGAGCGCCGGCGGCACGTTCAGCAGCGCCCGCACGACGATGAGCAGCACGGCCACAACGCCCCTGGGCCCGGACGAATCAGGAGCCACATGCCCCAACCGCTGCTGCCTGTGAGCATGTCAACCTCCAGTCTCCGGTGCCAGTACCCTTGCCAGTCTTTACCCCGGTGGTTGCGATCGGGCGGACAGATCATGGAGGTTTGGTGAAGGTGCTGTCCGGCCTGGGGTCCGTGCCGTCGACGGCCGGTTGGGCAGGAATGCTCGCGGTGCTGGCACTCCCATGCCCGGTATGAGGTGACGGTGTTCACGCCGGACCGGACCCGCTGGCCGCGGTGTGCGCGCACCCGCCGGAGGTGGTTGTGCTTGCACTGGGCGCCGCCGGTTAGGAGCCTGTCGGGTGGTGGCCGTCGTGCTCGATCGGTCCGGCGGGCTCGCTGGGGGCGGGAGTGGGAGGGTCGAGGGCGCCGCTGATCCTTGGTCCGAGGACGAAGGTGGAGATCAGGAACGCGCCAAGGAAGAGCGCCAGTGCGAGCGCTGGCGCCCACCATGAGTTGAAGCGGCGGTGGAGTCGGTTCAACATGGGGATCGTCGCAACCAGCCCGAGCGCACCGAAGGAGGCGGTCCCGACCGCGCCGGTCAGGAACGCTGCTCCGAGCACAGGGGCGACGTGGTGCAGGACGTGGGGGAGTAGCCCGACGACGAATCCGGTGGTTCCGGTGACCGCGGTCCACACCGTGCGCACCCGCGCGCCCCCCACCGGACGACGCCCTGCAATGGTGAGTTCCTCAGTGGGCGGACCTGTCTTCATCACCTGTTGAGCATGCCCGGGTGTTCGCTCTGGTGGTATTGACCGGGGATCAAGTTCCGACGAAGATTCGGCTCTTGCGCAGCTGATGTCGATCCCCTCGTTCATGACGTGGTGACACACGAGGAGCGTCGGAAGGTCCCGGTCTTGGTGGAGGGCCGGCTCATGCCCGCTGACGAACGCTGCGAGGTACGAGGTCACTTCGCGCTGCCTGACGAGGACGCTGGTTCGTCCCCCCAGATCTTCATCGGACCTTGATCGTTCGTGAGTTGAGAGCTGTCCTTGGCATGCGAGCGTGGTGGCTTCGTGTCTGCGACCGGTGGTGACGACCCGATCGTGACGTCTTTTCGTTGGAAGTCAATGCACGCACAGGATGAGGAGCGAGATCCCTTGAGTACAAAGAAGAAGTTGACCGCAGTGGTTGGGGCAGCAACGCTGGCGATGGTGCTAGCGGCGTGCGGGGCGGGGTCTGAGTCGACCGAGGCTGCGGGGTCGCCGACTGCGGACTCTGCTCAGGCTGATGGGGCGGTCGTGCACAACGAGGCTGATACCGAGTTTGTGCAGATGATGATTGTGCACCACGAAGGCGCGATCGAGATGGCTGACCTGATTGTGGAGCGGGCCAGCGCCGAGCAGGTGCGCGAGTTGGGTGAGCGGGTCCGCGATGCCCAAGGTCCGGAGATCGAGCAGATGACCGGTTGGCTGGAGTCCTGGGGTGAGGAGTCGCCCTCCGGCATGGATATGGGTGGTATGGGTCACGGCGGGATGGATATGGGCGGTATGGATCAGCAGGAGGCGATGGAAGCCTTGGAGGACGCTGAGGGCGCCGAGGTGGATCGGCTGTTCCTGGAGTTGATGATCGAGCACCACCGGGGGGCGATCGAGATGGCGCAGGCGCAGGTTGACAACGGTCGGAACGCAGCGGCGATCGCCTTGGCCGAGGACATCATCGCGGCTCAGGAAGCCGAGATCGCTGAGATGGAGCAAATGCTGGCGGAGTCTCGGTAAGCGGCCTGTTGCAAGGTTGTCGGCGGGCGGCCGGCGGAGTCGTACTTCATCGAATGTTGATCGGATCCCGACCGGTTGCGTGGAACGCGGGGGTGAGCATGGTCTCGACGACGACATTCTCGCGCGTCGGCGCGAGAGTCAGCACGAGAATGGAGGGCCCGTGGGTCCAGTAGAGATGTCCGTGCCACGTGTCACGGTGGTGTCGGCGCCGGCCTGCCACTTTTGCGACGCGGCCGAGCAGACCCTGGCTGAGGTGGCGCTGGAGTTCGCGATCGAGGTTGTCCCCGTCGCGTTCGACAGCCCTGAAGGTCGACGGCTGGTCGCCGAGCATCGGCCGGCGTTGAGTCCTCTGGTGTTGCTGGACGGGGCGTACTTCGGCTCGGGTCGGCTCTCGCGCAGGAAGCTGGTCCGTGAACTGGCTCGCTTGGGCGTTGCGAGGCGCGCCGAGCCGGGCCCGGCCTCGATCGGTGCGCGCCGTGGGTAGTGAGTTGTTGCTCACTGGGAGCGTGGTGGCGGCCTTCTTGGCCGGTGGGGTGGCGTTGTTTGCCCCCTGCTGCATCGTGTTCCTGGCGCCGAGTTACCTGGCCGGGGCGGTCAAGAACCGGCGCTGGCGGCTGCTGCCATTGACCTTCGTCTTCGCCGCGGGGCTCGGCGTCGTTCTGCTGCCGCTGACCCTGGGCGCGAGCCTGCTGGCCGGGGCGATCGCCCGGTATCACCAACCCCTGTACTACGCCGGTGGGGCTTTGATGATCGGTCTGGCGATCCTCGCCTTGTCCGGTCGCATGTGGTCGCTGCCGAACTTCGTGCGCGCACCGGACACGACCCGGGGTGACACGGCGAGCTTCTTTGCCCTCGGGGTCTTCTCCGGGATCGCCTCGGCGTGCTGTGCGCCCGTCCTCATCGGCGTGATGACCCTCTCTGCCCTCGCAGCCACCCCGGCGGGTGGACTGGTGCTCGGCCTGGCCTACGTCTTCGGGATGGTGTTCCCCTTGTTCGTCATGGCGCTGCTGTGGGACGCCGCACGCCTCGGCGAGCGCACCCTCTGGCGCGCCAAGCCCGTGCGACTGAGCGTGCTGGGCCGCGCGTTCGCCACCAACACGGTCAACCTCGTCGTTGCCGTCGCCTTCGTGGCCATGGGCACCGCGATCATCGCCCTGGCGAACCAGCCGGGCATGACCGGTGGCACCGAGACCCAATCCTCGATCGCCCGCGTGCTGACCGCGGCCTTCCTGCGGATCCAGCAGTGGGTGGCGCCCATCCCCGAGCCCCTTCAGGCTCTGATCCTGTTCGCGATCGCCGGGGTCTTCATCTGGGCCACGCTTCGCGACCGTCGCCGCTCACGACCTCTCTCCCCACCTTCCTTGACCGGGCGGGCAGGGGCCACCGAGACCTCGCTGAGCCCCGTCGAAGGTCACCGAACCGCGGGCGAGAGCGACGACCGTTCACAGCCGTCCTGCCACGACACGACCAGCACAAGGAGTGCGCGATGACCTCTGGAGCCGCCACCCGTCGCCACCGGGACCGCCAAGAAGTACTCACCCAGCTCAGGCGCGAGCAGGCCGGTCGTGATCGCCGCCGCCGGGCAGCGCGGGTAACGATCGGCAGTCTCGCGGTCCTTGCCGTCGTCGCGTTGGTGACCATGGCGCTGCTGTCTGCGCGGCCCCAGCAGTCCGCCGAGGTGCGCCCCGCGCCGGACTTCACTCTCTCGGCCTC
>JAAZBK010000163.1 GCA_012513855.1 Acidimicrobiales bacterium | reverse complement strand
CGCCTCGCGACGCCGAGCCCCCACCTGGTCCTCGAGTTCTCCCGAGAAGGTTCATGTTTCCTCCACCGTTGGTACCGCCCGCTGGGCGGGTGCCGGCCGTCCGCCGAGCCGGTCAGGGTCACACGACCAGCGCGGCCCGTCAAGCAGATCTTTTCGTTGCGGGGTCCGCCCGCAACGTCTGGCTACTCCCCGATCAGCTCCTTGTCGAACACCATGCCACGACCCTCACAGGCCGGGCAGGGCTCCGAGAGCGACTCCAGCAACCCCTCGCCGATGCGCTTGCGGGTCATCTCCACCAGGCCCAGCTCGGAGATGTCGAAGACCTGGGTTCGGGTCTTGTCGCGCGCCAGCGCCTGGCGGAACGTGGAGATCACCGACTCGCGGTTGGCCTTGATCTCCATGTCGATGAAGTCGATGACGATGATGCCGCCGATGTCTCGCAACCTGAGCTGGCGGGCCACCTCCTCGGCGGCCTCCAGGTTGTTGCGGAACACCGTCTCCTCGAGGCTCGACTTGCCCACGTTCTTGCCGGTGTTGACGTCGATCACGGTGAGCGCTTCGGTGCGCTCGATGATCAGCGAGCCTCCCGACGGCAGCCACACCTTGCGATCCAGCGCCTTGTGGAGCTGCTCGTGGATGTGGTGGGTCTCGAAGAGCGGCAGGTCGCCGTGCTGGGTCGGGTCGTAGCGCTCAACCCGCTCCACCAGCGCCGGCGAGATGCTGCGGACGTAGTCGCGCACCTCCTCGAACAGCTTGTCGTCGTCGATCACCACCTGGCGGTAGTCGTCGTTGAACTCCTCGCGGATGACCCGGACCGCCATGTCGGGCTCCTGGTAGAGCAGGGCCGGGGCCTGCGACTTGGCCGCGAGCGCCTCGATGGCCTCCCACTGGCTGGCGAGGCGTTGGACGTCCCGCTCCAGCTCCTCGGCCGAGATGCCCTCGGCCGCGGTGCGGACGATGAGCCCGTGGCCCTTGGGGCGAACCTTGTCGAGCACGCCGCGGAGGCGCTTGCGCTCGTTGTCGGGCAGGCGCTTGGAGATGCCGTAGGTGGTGCTGTTCGGCACCAGGACCACGAACCGGCCCGGCATCGACACCTCCTGGGTGAGGCGGGCGCCCTTGGCCCCGATGGGGTTCTTGGTGACCTGGCAGATGATGGTCTGGCGGGGCCGCAGGATCTGCTCGATGCGCAGGTCGGCGCCCTTGTCGTCGAGGTCCTCGGGGTCGTAGCGGGTATCGCCCCGGTAGAGCACCGCGTTCTTGGGCGTGCCGATGTCGACGAACGCGGCCTCCATGCCCGGCAGCACGTTCTGGACCTTGCCCAGGTAGATGTTGCCGTGGATCTGGTTGACGCCGTCGGTGGGCCTCGAGACGTAGTGCTCGATGAGCGACCGACCCTCGATCACCGCGATCTGGGTGGCCTCGGACTGGACGTGCACGGCCATGAGGTACCGGCCCACGGGCTTGCCCTTGCGCTCGCGCCCACGGCGCTTGCGGAGGGTCTTCTCGTCGAGATCCACCGGATCGTCGTCGGTGACGGCCGTGACCGGCGGTCCGCCGGCCTTGGTCCGGCCACCGGACCGCTTGCCCTTGGCCTGCTGGGAACGGCCCTGACCGCCACCCTGGCCGCCTGCCTTGCCGCCCTGCTCGCTCCGTCCGGAAGCGCGCTTGCCCCTGGCCTCGCCGGAACCGTCACCTCCGTCGCCCCCCTGGGCCGACGAGCCGGATCCGGCACCGGCGTTGGCGCCGGCGTTGGCGCCGCCACCGGACCCGCCCCGACCACGACCGCCCCGACGGCGCTTCCGCTTCGGTCCGGGAGAGGAGCCGGCGTCGTCGCCGGCCTGGGCGTCGCCGGTCCCGTCGGACACCGGGGCCGGACGGGTGTCGCCGATCTGGGGCTTGCGGACCAGAGCCTTCTCGGCCGCTTCCTTCGACGGCGCGTTCTCGCGGTGCTTGTCGGGAAGCTCAGGCGTGCGCTCGTCGACGTCGCCGGCCTCGGCGTTGGTCGTTCGGCTGCTCGCACCAGAGCGCGAACCCGACCGTTCCCGAGCCTGCTTCTCACCGGACTCACCGGTGTCGCCGCCACCGGCCCGGGAGCCCGCGGCCTTCTGCCGGCGGTCGGAAGCTGGGCTACCGCCTGCTGTTCCGCTGTCGGTTCCGTCGGTGGCGCCGTCGGCGCCGTCGGCTGGCTCGCCGGCCGACGGGTCGGCGTCGTCGCCGGTGCCGCCTTCGCCACCGGAGCGGTTGCGGTTGCGGTTCTTGCCACCGCGCGAGCCGCGCCGGCGGCGCCGAGCCGAACCGGTGCTGGCCGTGCCGGAGCCCTCGGAGTCGCCGTCGCCGCCGTCTCCTCCCTCGACGCGTTCGCCATCGCTCTCGCTCCGGTCGGCTCCACGGCCGGCGCCCCCGCTCGCGGGACGGTTCCCGGCCGCGGTGTCGGTCGAGCCGGTCCCGGTCGAGCCCGAGGTCGAGCCGGTCGGGCCCGACTCGGACGAGCCAGAGTCGGTCGTGGTCGAGTCGGCCCGGGCCGCGGTGGTGCGTTCGGTCGGAGCGTCGGGGGTGGCCGCCGGATCGGCGGACTTGCCCGACGGGCGGTTCTCGGGGTCAGGCCCGGCCGCGGCGGCTTCCTGGTTGGCGGGCTGTTCGGGGCGTGACCCCGATGCAGTGTCGGTCATCTGTGAGATCCCTTCTCATGACGCACGCGCTTCCGCGTGCGGCGCCGACGCAGCCACGGGCGAGCCCGCGAGGGGCTCCTGCCGGGCGCCGTCGAGCAGCATCCATTGGTTGGTACGCCGCACCCGGCCCTCTTCCCAGTCGGGGTCGAGCAGGGCGATGAGCTCGCCGATGCGGAGACCCCGGGGCTGGGTGGCCAGGTGGGCGTGCATTCGTGTACCGGCGTCGGTTGGTTCGACGACCGTGAGATCGAGCAGGTAGGGCCGGACGTCGTCGGTGACGGCCTTGCCCTTGCGTTCGCGGGTGATCTCCAGCTCAGGAGCCGCCAGCACCTGCTCGATGGCGGCGGCCAGTTGGTCTGGGGTGGCACCCCGGACCTCGATGTCCCAGGAGCAGCTGGTGACGGCCTGCTGGAGCGACATGGTGGAGGTGCTTATGAGGACGACCCCGGTGGCGTCGATCCCCGATGGCAGCGCCTCGCTCAGCGGAGCGAGCAGCGCTTCGAGGTCGGCCGGATCGGGCGAAGACGGCGCCTCCGGATCGAGGTCTATGTCGAGGAACTCGGCCAGAGACTCGTGGCCGGTCGACAGGGCCAGCCCGAAGTGGACCTTGGGTCGGGGCGAGAAGCCCTGCGAGTACGCCACCGGCAGGCCCACCCGGCGGATGGCCCGCTCCCAGATGCGCGCGAGGTCCCGGTGGCTGGTCCAGCGCACCTTGCCCACCTTGGCGAAGCGGACGCGGATCCTCACGTCGGCTCGCCCACGGCGGTGACCGCCAGCGGGGTACCGGGCTTGGTGGCGAGCAGCGTGACCGGGACCTCGCCGCCCACCGTGAGGTCCTGACCCGTGCCCTGGGACCCACCCGCGGGCGGGACGGCCGAAGCCACCACGTGCTCGATGCCGTAGCCGGTGCAGGCGCCGCAGTCGTAGCAGGGGGTCCAACGGCAGTCCTCGAGGCCCAGCTCGTTCAGGGCGTCGCGCCACTCCATCCAGAGGAAGTCGCGGTGGAGACCGGCGAAGATGTGGTCCCACGGCAGGGCCTCATCCTCCTCACGGTGCCGGTAGACGTACTCCTCCATGGTGAGCCCGTTGCGCTCCAGCGCGTCGAGCCACAGCTGGAGGTCGAACTTCTCGGACCACTCCTGGAACGTGCCGCCGTTGCGCCACACGTCCTCGATCACAGCTCCGAGGCGACGGTCTCCACGCGACACGATCCCCTCGGCCACCGACGCCTTGGGGTCGTGCCACTTGAGCTTGACCGCGTGCTCCTTGCGGAGGTCGTCTCGCAGGAGGTTGATCTTGCGCCGGAGCTCATCCTGGGTGTTCTGGCCGAACCACTGGAACGGCGTGAACGCCTTGGGAACGAAGCCGCCCACGCTGATGGTGACCGACGGGTTCTTGTGGTGCTCCCGTCCGATCTTCACCACGTTGCGGGCCAGCCGGGCGATGCCCAGCGTGTCTTCGTCGGTCTCGGTGGGGAGGCCGGTGAGGAAGTAGAGCTTCATCCGGCGCCAGCCCTGCGAGTACGCCGAACCGACGGCCTCGTAGAGGTCTTCCTCGCGGATGAGCTTGTTGATTACCTGGCGCATCCGCCAGGTGCCGGCCTCGGGGGCGAAGGTGAGGCCGGTGCGCCGGGCCTTGCCGATCTGCCCGGCGATGCCCACGGTGAACGCGTCGACCCGCAGCGAGGGCAGCGACACCGAGACCTGCCCGCCGCACTCGGGATCGTTGACGGTGTCGTGCACCACCTGCTCGATGCCGGAGAAGTCGGCGGTGGACAGAGACGTGAGCGCCACCTCGTCGTAGCCGGTGCGCTTGAGGCCCTCCGAGATCATGGTGCGAACCTGATCGGCGGGGCGCTCGCGGACCGGGCGGGTGATCATGCCCGCCTGGCAGAAGCGACAGCCCCGGGTGCACCCGCGGAAGACCTCGACGTTCAGGCGGTCGTGGACCACCTCGGTGAGCGGCACCAACTGCTGCTTGGGGTAGGGCCAGTCGGCCAGGTCGGCGAGGGTGCGCTTCTCCACCACGTCGGGCGCCGCAGGATCGTTGGGCACCGTCTCCACCAGACGGCCGCTCTCGTCGTGCACCGCGTCGTACAGCGAGGGCACGTAGACCCCGTGGATCCCGGCCAGGGCCCTCAGGATGCCGATGCGATCGGGCTTGCCCTCGGCCTTCCAGTCGGCCACCACGTCGGTGATCTCGCCCACCACCTCCTCGCCGTCGCCCAGCACCACGAAGTCGACGAAGTCGGCGATGGGCTCGGGGTTGTAGGTGCAGTGGCCACCCACGCCGATGAGGAGGTCTGCTGGCGCCCGGTCTGCGCTGCGCACCGGGCAACCGGCCAGGTCGATGAGGTTCACCAGGTTGGTGTAGGTGAGCTCGGCCGACAGGTTGAACGCCATGAGGTCGAAGTCGCCCGCGGCCCGGTGGGTGTCGACCGAGAACAGCGGCACGTCGTTGGCCCGCATGAGCTCCTCGAGGTCTGTCCACGGCGCGTAGGTGCGCTCGGCGAGGCCTCGGGGGTGCTCGTTGATGATCTCCCGCAGGATCTGAAGGCCCTGGTTCGGGAGGCCGATCTCGTAGGTGTCGGGGTAGCCCAGCAGCCACTCCGCCGCGGCTGGTCTGGGCTCGGGAACCTGGGCCCCGTCCTCGCATCCGATGTAGCGGGCTGGCTTCTGGACCTTGCCGAGCAACGGCTCTAGCCGGTTCCAGACTGTCATGACTCGCGGATTCTACCGGCCAGAGGACACGAGCCCGCGATCATGGCCCTGAGCAGCGCCTCTCGGAGGTCCTGCTAGGAGAACCTTCGCATGTGGACGCTGAGGACCAGGCCGATGCTGAGGAACATGGTGAGCAGGGCGGAGCCGCCGTAGCTCACGAACGGCAGGGGGATGCCGGTGATGGGCATGATGCCGATGGTCATGCCGATGTTCTCGAAGATCTGGATCACGATCATCACCATGATCCCGGTGCACAGGAGCGTGCCGAAGTCGTCGCGCGCCAGTTGAGCGGCGCGCCACACCCGCCAGACGATCACCCCCAGCAGGCCGAGCAGGACCCCGCAGCCCACGAACCCGAGCTGCTCCCCCACCGCGGTGAAGATGAAGTCGGTGCGCTGCTCGGGCACCATGCCGGTGCGGGTCTGGGTGCCGTTGAACAGGCCCTGGCCGGTGAGGCCACCGGAGCTGACCGCCAGCTTGGCCTGGTCGAGGTTGTAGCGGGTGGCCTCGTCGGTCTCGGAGGTGACCGCCTGGTCCTGGCGGACGTAGGTGGTGAGCCGGGCCACCTGGTACTCCTTCAACACCCCCGATGTGAGCACCAGCGTGGTGATGAGCACCGCCCCCACCGCCAGCACGCCGAGCACCCGGGGTCGGACCCCGGCCACCAGCAGCAGCGCGAAGCTGACCGCCACCGACACCAGCGTGGTTCCGAGGTCTGGCTGCAGCATCACCAGGCCCATGGGCAGGCCGCACAGGCCGAGCAGCATCAGCACCCGGGTGGTGTCGAGGTCTCCCCGGAACTGCGACGCCAGCCCCGCGAACCCGATGATCATCCCGAGCTTGGCCAGCTCCGAGGGTTGGAGCTGGAAGGGTCCGACCTGGAACCAGCCCTGGGTGCCGCTCCGGCTCTCACCGAAGGCCGGCACCAGCACCAGCACCAGAAGCGCCACCGAGCCGCCGTAGATGAACGGCCAGTAGTCGCGCAGCCTCCGGTAGTCGAACAGCGCGGTGGCCGCCATGAGCACCGCGCCGATGATCATGAACATGATCACCCGCTTGAGGAACCCCGTCTCGTACGGCGGGGTGGCCCCGCGGGTGGTGCTGTACACCATGAGCGCGCCGAACGACGTGGCCAGGAAGACGCACCCCACCAGCAGCAGGTCGACGTGGCGGAACGGCGACGACGGGTTGCCCCGGAAGCTGCCGATGGGCCGCCGGGTGGTGGTCTGAGGCCCGGTGCGCTGCGGCGGGACCCGGGGCTTGTAGCGGGTGGCGGTCATCAGTCGGTGGTCCCCCGTCCGATGCCGTCGGCCACGATGGCCGCCGACTCGGGGTCGATCGACGCGCCACGAGGGACCACGAACCCGCCCGGCTGGTCCTGGACGATCTCGCCGTTGGCGATCGGCTCGAGGATCATGTAGGCCGCGGGGGCCGCCGACTCCGAACCGAACCCGCCGGCTTCGATCATCACCGACACCACCAGCGTGGGGTCGGGGTTGGGCCCGTAGGCCACGAACAGGGAGTTGTCTCGGCGCTGGTCGGCGCCGTCGCCCACCTCGGCCGTCCCCGTCTTGCCCGACACCGGGAAGGTGCTGAGCGGGAAGTCCTGGAAGGTCAGGTAGCCGGTGCCTCCGGGCTGCTGGGTGACCCCTGCGAAGCCGTCGAGGAGCGGCTGGCGCCAGCCTCCCCACTCGATCACCCGGGTGACCTCCTTGGCGTAGCCCTTGACGACGGTGGCGCTGTTGGCCCGGGCGACGTGGTCGAGGACCGACGGCCGGTAGAGCTCTCCCTGGGAGTTGGCGAGCGCCGAGTACGCCATGGCCGACTGGAGCGGGGTGACGAGGGTGTCGAACTGGCCGATGGCCACGTCGGCGCTGTAGCCGATCTTCCAGCGCCTGGCGTCCTTCCACGCCGCCTCGTCGTTGTCGTAGTTCTCGTGGCTGCGCTCCCACAGGGAATCGGCCAGCTCCCGGTTCGACTCCGGGGTCGGGACCCGACCCGCCGACTCGCCGGTGAGGTCGATGCCGGTCCGGGCGCCGTAGCCGAGGCCCATGATCTCCTGCTGGAAGGCGTCCTCGGAGATCTCACCGCGCTCGGCCCGCCAGAACGCCGCTTCGCCGATCTTGTAGTAGTAGACGTCGCTCGACACCTTGATGGCGGTGGACAACGTGATCGGTCCGTTGGCGCCACCCGAGTTCGTCTTGAGGCAGCCGTCGTTCTCGCGCGGGGGGTCGCAGAGCTGGTGGTAGCCGGGATCGGACACCACCTCGTCGGGGGTCACGATGCCCAGGCGCAGCGCCGCGTAGCTGGAAGCCAGCTTGAACGTCGAAGCCGCGGGGTAGGCCTCCTGGATGGTGCGGTTCGACAGCACCTTGGTGGCTGGGTCGGTGAGGCGGTCCCACAGCTCCTGGCTGATCCCGCCCACCAGCTCCTGGGGGTCGTAGGTGGGCCACGACGCCATCGCCCGGACCTGGCCGTTGCGGGGATCGACCACCACCGCGGCGCCGGACTTGGCCACCGAACCCTCTCGTGCGAGCTGGGCGGCCAGCGCCTCCTCGGCCTTGTACTGGATGCGGATGTCTATCGAGAGGTGGACGTCGTCGCCGGGCTGGGGCTCCACCCGCCGGTCGACCAGCTCTCGCACGATCCGCCCCGCCCGGTCGACCTCGAACACCTGCCGCCCCGGGGTTCCCCGCAGGTACTTCTCGTAGGTGGCCTCGACCCCGGTCTTGCCGATCTCGTCGGCCTGCTCGTAGGGCTTCACGGGGTCGTTGTCGGCCTCGAGCTTCTCCCACTGCTCGTCGGACAGCGGGCCCACGTAGCCGAGCAGGTGGGCGGCGAGGGACCCGTAGGGGTAGGAGCGCACCGTCTGGCGGTCGACCACCACGTTCGGGAACAGGTGGGCCTGCTCGCGCAGGTAGATCTCGGTCTCCACCGGGATGTCGTCGGCCACCGGGATCGGACGGAAGTGGTTGAACCGGAGGTCGTTCAGGCGACGTTCGAGGAACTCGACGGTCACTGCTCTGCTGTCTTCGGCCGCGGCGTCGCCGTCACCGCCCACCACCGCCGTGGGGTCGACGGCCGGATCGGCCTCTACACCGGGTTCGGTCGACGTGGTGGTGGTGGATTCGTCGCCGGCACCGTCGCCCTCGTCTTCACCGTCACCGGCCGCAGGGTCACCCTCGACCTCACCTTCAGGGACGCGGCTCAAGGTGGCCGACAGGCGCTGGAGAAGCTCGGACTGCTCGTCCTCCTCCATGTCGCGGTACTTCTGCCAGTCGATGGCCACCACGGTGGACACCTGGTTGTCGACCAGCACCACGTTGTGCCGGTCGAGGATGCGACCCCGGGCAGCGGGGACGATCACCGTGCGGGTGGCGTTGGCGCTGACCTGCTCCGACGCGTCGGCCCCCTCGACGATCTGGAGGAACCACAACCGAGCGAAGAGCGCGCCGAAGAGAGACAGGGCGGCGATGGCCAGCAGACCGAGACGGTGCCGGTGGTTGTCGGTGCTCATCGAATGAAGTACGGGTGACGGCGGTTGTCGGCCTCGGATTGTCGGACCCACCGCATGGCTCGCACTGCCAGCGGAGCCAGCACAGCGTTCACCGCTGATACCACCACGACGATAGCGGTGAGGGGCGGCCCGGAGAACGCGGGCTGGCCGAATACCTCGGCCACCACGGCGTAGAGGATCATGCCCACCGCCGACCCCGCCGCGGCCACCAGGGGAACGATCCAGAACGTGCTGCGCAGCACCGAGTCGCCGATGGCGCCCACCGAATAGGCCACCAGGGTGTACACCAGCGCCGAGAGCCCGAGCGGGGTGGTGAGCAGGATGTCGAACGCCAAGCCGGACGCGAAGCCCACCACCGCGCCACGGTCCGAACCCAGCACGAAGCCGCCGGCCAGCGCCAGCAGGATCATCACGTCGGGTCGGGCACCGTCGTAGGAGAACCGGGAGAACAGGCTCACCTGGAGGACGAGGCCGACCAGGACCACGACGGCGAGCCGTGCCGGGTTCACTCCGGCGGCTCCTTCATGACGACCTTCACGTAGACCGACGCCAGGTCGGCCACCGGCTCGACCTCGATGGTGGAGCCCTGCCCGGGAGTGGTGGTGACCTTGGTGACGCGTCCGATCTTGAGATCCTTGGGGAAGGCCGAGGCGCTGACACCGCTGGTGTACACCCACTCGCCCTCCTCCACGCCGTCGACCACCTCGACCGAGTCGATCACGAGCGGTTCGCCCCGGCCCTGCCCGCGCGCCACCGCCCGGGTGCCGTCCTCCAGCGCCACGCCCACCTGGATCGAGGGGGCAGTGATCAGCTCGACGGTCGACCTGCCGCCGGTGGTGGTGTCGATCCGCCCGAACACGGCGTCGCCCGTGGTCACCACGGCCATGCCCTTCTTCACGCCGTCGCCGCTGCCCTGGTCGATCTCCACCGACTGGTCGAAGTTGTTCAGCGGCGCCGACACCACCTCGGCCGTCCGCATGGTGACGCCCACGTCGGAGATGCCGTTCAGCCGCTCCAGGTCGCGAACCTTCTCCTCCAGGCGCTCGATGTCGGCCTCCTGGCCCACCGTGGCCGCCAGGTCGGCGCGGAGGCGGTCGTTCTCGGCCTTCAGGTCGTCGTAGCCGAACGCGCCCTTCCAACCGTTGGAGAACGGCTCCAGCACCGCGTCGCCCGCGGAGCGGATCGGCTGGAACGCGCTGGCCAGCACGTTGCGGATCGGCTTGAGCGGTCCGGTGCCGGGCAGGTCGAGCGCCAGCAGCGAGAGCGCGGTGAGCACCAGCAGCCCGAGGCGCGCTCGGGAACCGGGGGAACTGGACGAGCGGCGGGGGTAGGCCACAGGGCGGGACGGGCTACGAGGCCCTGATCAGTGCAGCGAGTTGGTGGAGAAGAGCACGCCCTTGAGCGCGTCGAACTCCTCCAGCGACTGACCCGACCCGATCGCCACGCAGTCCAACGGGTTGTCGGCGATCACGATGGGCATGCCGGTCTCGTGGCTGAGCCGGGCGTCGAGACCGTGGAGCAGGGCGCCACCGCCGGTTAGGACGATGCCGGTCTCCATGATGTCGGCCGCCAGCTCGGGCGGGGTCTTGTCGAGCGTGACCTTCACCGAGTCGCAGATGGCCGCCACCGGCTCCTCGATGGCCTCGCGGATCTCCTCGGTGGTGGTGACGATGGTCTTCGGGAGGCCGGTGATGAGGTCTCGGCCCCGGATCTCGGCGTGCAGCTCCTCCTGGAGGGGCCAGGCCGAACCGAGGGCGATCTTCACCTCTTCGGCGGTGCGCTCGCCGAGGGCGAGGCTGTACTCCTTCTTGATGAACTGGATGATGGCGTCGTCCAGCTCGTCTCCACCGACGCGAACCGACTGGCTCGACACGATGCCGCCGAGCGAGATCACGGCCACCTCGGTGGTGCCACCGCCGATGTCGACGATCATGTTGCCGGTGGGCTCCTGCACGGGCAGCCCGGCACCGATGGCCGCGGCCATGGGCTCCTCGATGATGTAGGCCGGCTTGCGGGCGCCCGCGTACTCCGCGGCCTCCTGCACGGCGCGCTGCTCCACACCGGTTATGCCCGACGGCACGCAGATCACCATGCGCGGCTTCACCCAGCGGCGCTGGTGCACCCGGTGGATGAAGTAGCGCAGCATCTTCTCGCAGATCTCGAAGTCGGCGATGACGCCGTCCTTCAGCGGCCGGATGGCCTGGATGTGCGACGGCGTGCGGCCGATCATGCGCTTGGCTTCGAGGCCCACCGCCAGGGGTCGACCATCTTTGACGTTCACGGCCACGACCGACGGCTCGTTCAGCACGATCCCTCGTCCACGTACGTAGACCAGGGTGTTCGCGGTGCCCAAGTCGACCGCCATGTCACGACCCATGATCGAGGAGAGAGGGTTGTCGTTCGACAT
>JAAZBK010000018.1 GCA_012513855.1 Acidimicrobiales bacterium | reverse complement strand
CGGAGACGGCCAGCCACAGGCGGCGGCCAGGTCGCACTGTCATGATCGCAACGTGGTCATCTTGGCTAGGCGACCCTGCTGGCTCGTCGTCCACAGGTCAGGCCTCGTCGAAGTCGCCGGCTCCGATGCGGAGCTTGCGCAGCGTCCGGTGGAGGTCGCTCGCCTCGCGGGCGGTGAGCTCGGCCACGCCGATCCTGGCGTCGACCACGGCCCGGGTGGCGTCCTCCATGATCCCCCGGCCCTCGTCGGTGAGGGTGGCGAGGGTGGTGCGCCGGTCGGTGGGGTGCGGTTCGCGCTCCACGTAGCCCTGCTGCACCAACCGGTCGATGAGGTTGGTGACGCTGGCCTGGTGGAGCATGAGGCGCGCCCCCATCTTTCCCAGCGGCAGCTGGCCCTTGCGGCTGAAGTAGAGGAGCACGAGGACCTCGTAGCGGGCGAAGGTGAGGCCCCAGGGTCGGAGCGCCTCCTCCACTCGGGCCAGGACGATCTGCTGGGCCCGCATGATCGAGGTGGCCGCCTGCATCGCCTCGACCTCGTCCCACCGCAGCTCCCACTGCCGGCCGGCTTCCTCGATGGGGTCGAACGGGAGAGGTCGCGCCATGCGCACCGAGCGTACTCAACCACCCCGAGATGCTCGGTCGACAAATAGTTTGATGCCAATGTAAATTGGGTCCGTGAGCGACTCCCTGCACGTCCCCGTCAACCCCGTCCGCTTCGTCACGGCCGCGAGCCTCTTCGACGGGCACGACGCCTCGATCAACATCATGAGGCGCATCCTCCAGAGCCAGGGCGCCGAGGTCATCCACCTCGGCCACAACCGCTCGGTCGACGAGGTGGTGGAGGCCGCGGTGCAGGAAGACGTGCAGGGCGTGGCGGTCAGTTCCTACCAGGGCGGGCACAACGAGTACTTCCGCTACCTGGTCGACCAGCTCCGGGCCCGGGGCGCCGGCCACGTGAAGGTGTTCGGAGGCGGCGGTGGCGTGATCATCCCGTCGGAGATCGCCGAGCTCCAGGAGTACGGGGTCTCGCGGATCTTCTCTCCCCACGACGGCCAGGAGATGGGCCTGGTCGCCATGGTCAACCAGCTGGTCGAGGCGTGCGACGTCGACCTCGCTGCCGATCTGCCGGCCACCATGGATGCTGTTCTCGGCGGCGACCGCACCGCGCTCGCCCGAACCATCACCGGCATCGAGGCCGGCGTGCTCTCGGGCTCCCACCTCGATGAACTGCGGTCGACGGCGGGCCGTCGCAAGGTGCCGGTGCTCGGGATCACAGGCACCGGTGGCTCCGGCAAGTCGTCGCTCACCGACGAGCTGATCCGCCGGTTCCGGCTCGACCACGAGGACAAGCTCTCGATCGCCGTCATCGCCATCGACCCCACCCGCCGTCGGGGTGGCGGCGCTCTGCTCGGCGACCGCATCCGCATGAACGCCATCGACGGCGGCCCGGTCTACTTCCGCTCACTGGCCACCCGCACCGCCACCACGGTCATCGACTCGATCGACGACATCGTTGCGGCCGCCAAGGCGTGGGGTGCAGACCTGGTGATCGTGGAGACGCCGGGCATCGGCCAGGGCGACGCCGCCATCGTCGACCACGTCGACCTCTCCCTCTACGTGATGACCCCCGAGTTCGGTGCCGCCAGCCAGCTCGAGAAGATCGACATGTTGGACTTCGCCGACGTGGTTGCGATCAACAAGTTCGACCGACGCGGTGGTCACGACGCCCTGCACGACGTCCGCCGCCAGATGGTCCGCAACCGCGAGGCGTTCTCCAGCGCCCCCGACGACATGCCGGTGTTCGGCACGGTGGCCTCCCGGTTCAACGACGATGGCGTCACCGCTCTCTACCAGGAGCTGCGCAGCCATCTGACCGGCCACGGGCTCGACGTTCCACGCACGGGGGTGGTGCGTCCGGTCGATGTGAAGGTGTCCACCGCCGACACAGCGGTGGTGCCGCCCCAGCGGGCCCGCTACCTCGCCGACGTGTCCGAGACCGTGCGGACCCACCACGCCAAGGTCGAGGCGCAGGCGCTGGTGGCCCGGGAGCTCCAGCAGGTGCGCGCGGTGAAGGCCCGCCTGACCGGAACGGTGGAGACGACGGCCGTGGAGCAGACAGCGGTCGAGGGCACCGCCGTGGACGCGCTGACCGCCCTGGAGCAGCAGACCGACCAGGCGCTCGATTCCGAGGCCCGGGCGCTCATCGAGGGCTGGCCGGCCACCGTCGAGGCCTACTCGGGCGACGAGCAGGTGGTCACGGTCCGCGACAGGGAGCTGCGGACCACCCTGCGCAAGGAATCGCTGTCGGGCACCTCGATCCCCCGCGTCTCGCTCCCCCGGCTCAACGACCACGGCGACCTGCTCCGCTTCCTGTGGGAGGAGAACCTGCCCGGTCGCTTCCCGTTCACCGCCGGGGTGTTCCCGTTCAAGCGCGACAACGAGCGGCCGGCGCGCATGTTCGCCGGAGAGGGCGACGCCTTCCGCACCAACCGGCGGTTCCACCTGCTGTCGGAGGGCCAGCCCGCCACCCGCCTCTCCACCGCGTTCGACTCGGTCACGCTCTACGGGTTCGACCCCGACCTGCGCCCCGACATCTACGGCAAGGTCGGCAACGCCGGCGTCTCCATCGCCACGCTCGACGACATGAAGGTGCTGTTCAGCGGGTTCGACCTGTGCGACCCCACCACCTCAGTGTCGATGACCATCAACGGTCCGGCGCCCACGATCCTGGCGATGTTCCTCAACACTGCCATCGACCAGCGCATCGACGCCTTCACCGAGACCGAGGGTCGCGTCCCGTCCCCCGACGAGGCCGCGTCGATCCGGGCCGAGGTCCTGCGCACCGTCCGCGGCACCGTCCAGGCCGACATCCTCAAGGAGGACCAGGGCCAGAACACCTGCATCTTCTCCACTGAGTTCGCCCTCGGGATGATGGCCGACATGCAGGAGTGGTTCATCGAGCAGGAGGTCCGGAACTTCTACTCGGTGTCCATCTCCGGCTACCACATCGCCGAAGCGGGCGCGAACCCCATCTCGCAGCTGGCGTTCACCCTCTCCAACGGCTTCACCTACGTGGAGGCCTACCTGGCCCGGGGCATGGACATCGACGACTTCGCCCCCAACCTGTCGTTCTTCTTCTCGAACGGCATGGACCCGGAGTACACGGTGCTCGGCCGGGTGGCCCGCCGGATCTGGGCGGTGGCCATGCGCGATCGATACGGCGCCAACGAGCGGAGCCAGAAGCTGAAGTACCACGTCCAGACCTCGGGGCGGTCGCTGCACGCCCAGGAGATGAGCTTCAACGACATCCGCACCACCCTCCAGGCGCTCATCGCCATCTACGACAACTGCAACAGCCTGCACACCAACGCCTACGACGAAGCCGTCACCACCCCCACCGACGAGTCGGTCCGTCGGGCGCTGGCCATCCAGCTCATCATCAACGAGGAGTGGGGCCTGGCCATGAACGAGAACCCCAACCAGGGGTCGTTCGTGATCGACGAACTGACAGACCTGGTGGAGGCCGCGGTGCTCGCCGAGTTCGACCGCATCGCCGAGCGGGGTGGCGTCCTCGGGGCCATGGAGACCGGCTACCAGCGCGGCCGCATCCAGGACGAGTCGCACCTGTACGAGACCCGCAAGCACGACGGCACGCTTCCGATCATCGGCGTCAACACGTTCCTGGCTCCCGAGGGCACCGACGACGGCGCATCGGGACCGCCGGCGCTGGCCCGCTCCACCGACGAAGAGAAGCAGTCGCAGCTGGATCGGCTGGCCGACTTCCACCAACGCCACGCCACCGATCGCCCCGAGGCCCTCACCCGCCTGCGAGACGCCGCGCTGGCAGGAGACAACCTGTTCGCCGTGTTGATGGACGCGGTGCGCTCGTGCTCGCTCGGCGAGATCACCCACACCCTCTTCGAGGTGGGCGGCCGCTACCGCCGCAACGTGTAGCAGCGGTAGCGGCGGCACCTGTCGGGTTCGCTCACCCGAGAGCGGCCCGTCGGGGACGTGTGATCCGCGGTCTCAGCCGGTGTAGTCGACCGAACCGCGTATGGGCGTGGCGCCGGTGGCACCCTCGACACCACCTGTGTCGGCCGAGGGGACGGTGCCGGATGGACGGGTGGTGGGCGGTTCGCTCGTCGATCCGTCGGTGGTCGGCGGACCGTCGGTGGTCGGCGGCGTCGTCACCGGAGGATCGGTCGGTGTCGGAACCGCGCACCCGCCGTCGCCGGTCAGCTCAGCGCTCACCGGGTTGGGGAAGGGCACCGGGTCACCCGGAGCCCGCTGCAGCGATGCCCTCGGCTCCACCGCTCGACGCTTCCGGGCGACGCGAGCGCGCAGAGCGGCCACCGCGCCGTTGAGGTTCGCCGTACCGGTGGGGCCCGTCGGACCGGTGGGACCCGTGGGGCCGGGGGGACCTTCGGGTCCCGTCGGACCGGTGGCGCCGGGGGGACCTTCCGGTCCCGTCGGACCGGTGGGACCGATGGGACCCCTGGGGCCCGTGGGACCGGTGGCGCCGGTGTGTCCGGTGGGACCGGGCCGACCGGGAGGACCGACCGTGCCCACCGGACCGGTGGGGCCGGTAGGACCTGCGGGTCCCGTCGGACCGGTGGGACCGGCGGGGCCGGTGGGGCCCGCCGGCCCTGTGGTGGTGGGTCCGTCGGGGCCGGTGGCGCCTTGTGGGCCAGGGGGTCCGTCAGGACCGGCGGGACCGGCGGGGCCCATCGGTCCGGGAGGGAGGACCCATGTCGCTCCGACGGCCTGCTTGGGCGACCCTTCGAGATCGGTTGCGCGCCCACGGGCCGCGTCCGTGCCCGCGATGCCGGTGGGTCCGGTCGGACCAGTGGGTCCGGTCTCACCGATCGGACCGGTGGGTCCCGTCGCACCGATCGGACCGGTGGGACCGGTGGCACCAGTCGCACCTGTGGCACCGGTCGGGCCGATGGGCGCCGCGGGACCGGTCGGACCCGTTGGGCCGGTCGAGCCGGGCAGGCCGGCCGGACCGGTTATGCCGTAGGCGCCCGTGGGACCCGTCGGACCGACGCCGCCGGTGGGGCCCTGCGAACCGGTGGGCCCGGCGGGCCCCTGGGGGCCCGTGGGCCCGGTCATGCCGTCGGGGCCGACCTCTCCGGTGAAGCCCTGCGGGCCGATGGGACCGGCGGGTCCCTGAGGACCGGTGGGGCCGGCGGCACCAGTGGCTCCGGCGGGTCCGGCAGGCGCGGCGCCGGTGGGCCCGGCGGGTCCGGCGGGTCCCTGAGGACCGGCGAGGCCGACCGGTCCGGCGGGTCCGACGGGCCCAGGAGGGCCGACCGGGCCCGGCGCAGCACCGGGCACGAAGGCCGTTGCGCGCTGGACCGAGCGCGACACCCCGTTCGGAGCGCCGTAGAGCAACGGCACGAACCCGGTGGCCCCAGTGGCCCCGGTAGCTCCAGTGGCCCCGGGAGGCCCGACAGGACCAGTGGCTCCCGTTGCACCGGTAGGTCCCTGGGGGCCGAACGAGCCGGCAGGACCGGTGGGACCCGTCGGGCCGATGGGCCCGAAGGCGCCGGTGGGCCCGTCGGGACCAAATGCACCGGTGGGGCCCGTCGGCCCTGGCCAACCACCGTCGCCGCCGGGACCGGTGGGACCGGTCGGACCGGTGGCACCCCTGGGCCCTAGGAGGCCCGGCACGCCGGGCGGGCCGGCAGGGCCGGCAGGGCCGGTGGCGCCGGCTGGCCCGGTGGGGCCGGTTGGACCATCAGGGCCGGAGGGGCCGGCGGGTCCGGCGACGACGCCGCCCGTGGGACCGGTGGCACCAACCGGACCAGCGAGGCCCGGCAGACCAGCGGGACCGGGTGGCCCGGGGGGACCCACCGGAGGGTCGGGGGTGAGGATCGCACCGGAGAGGCAGGTGGCGTCGTCGTCGGCGCTGGTTCCGGTGGTGACCGTCACGCGGAACTGGTTGGCGTTGTCGTTGGTGGCACCGTCGAAGGACGGCGCTGCCTCGAATGATCCGTCGGCGGCCGTCGTGACCGTGAGGGTGCGCACCGATGCCGACCCACCCGGGGGCATCGGCTCGCCGTTGAGGTAGGCCTCCACGGTGACGTCGACCCGCACACCGGCCCCGAGGCCGGTGCTACCGACCACCTCGATGATGCCGGTCACGAAGTCGAAGCTGGCGGTGAAGCTGCCGCTGTCGACCACCGCTCGAGAGGGGTCCGAGACCAGGCGTTGGAGGGCCGAGGCCGGGGAGACGCCGCTCAACCGGGCGGTGAGCACCAGCGCGCCGCTGGCCCCCAGGCCGCCGAGGAATCCTCGACGGCGAACGTCGACAGCCCGGGTCTCGGGTTGGGAGTCGATCTCTGTCACCGGTTCTCCTTCGTGGCTCGCCAACCACGGCGCCCGCGGCCTCGGCGTCGGCCGTCCCCGTGGCCGCCAACGGAGGGTAGCCGCTGGTACCCACCCCATGGGTCGACCGAGGGCGATCGCGCTCCAGACTTCAGAGGACCTCGAAGTCGTGCTGTATGTCGGAGTCGCCGGATCTCCCCGGCATCGCCAACTCGGCCACCACCAGGTGCGGCCGGATCCGGGCGGCGTGGACGCGGTCGGCGTGATCCCGGATGAACCAGTCGATCCCGTGCTGGACGCCCTGGCGCTCCACCAGTGCCAGGAGGGTGCCTGCGCCGAATGGCGTGATGAGGTAGCCGTGGGTGCCGCCCAGGTACTGGTCGGGATCGAGGCCCACCACCTGGAAGGCCCGGTCGACCGGAAGCGATCGACGCTCGGCTTCCTCGTCGTAGACCTGGATGCCCAACAGGACCACGCCGGGAGCGGGATCGAGCGAGCTCACCTCCGCCAGCAGAGCCTCCAACCGGTCGGCGACGCCAGCCACCGGCCTGGCGTCGTCCTCGAAGACCACCGTCGGCCGGCCCGACTCGACGACCTTCCGCCAGATGCCGATGTGGCTCAGAGCGCACCCGATGATCGCCCGGCGGAAGCCGTGGTCGTTGTCCCTGAAGAGGTGCCGGATCTCGTCGGTCATGACGAGATCCGCACCATCGACCGCTGGGATCCGCCGAACCCGGTCGATGAACTCGTCTCCTGCGACCGCCCGGAAGCTGGCATCGAACGCGGTCAGCCGGTCGGGACGGCGATCGAGGTTGAGCACCCGCAGGTCGAGGCCGGCAAGCGACCCCACCGGCGACCGAGGCCCCCGCTCCGCCGGCGTGAACTGAGACGAGCCGGCCAGGTCGTAGGCGTTCGGGCGGCGCTGCGGGCCACGCTCCGAAGTCAGCGGCCCGATGTGCATGCAGGTGATCTCGTCGAACGCAGCGGTGCGCAGCCCGGCATCGACGTAGCGGAGGGCGAACTCACGCTCCATGTGTCCACCGCTCTCGTCGTACGGGCCGAGCGCCTTCACCGTGGCGGTTCGGAGAAGCGCGGGTCGCAGCGAGTAGTGCGGCCACCAGGCGTTGGTGCGGCCACCCGCCGGCAGGTCACCGATGAACGCTTCCAGGTCATCGCCTTCGAGGTGCTCCTGGCGCCAGTAGCTACCGGCAGCGGAGCGCTCCACCACACCGCCCACGAGCGAACGGTCCTCGATGGTCTCGGCGTAGGCACGGTTGAACAGGACCTGGCCGATGGAGGGATCGGCGTCGAGGATGGCGCGCGCCCGTTCCACGTACCGCTCGCGGACCAGGAACTGCCAGTCGTCCTCCAGGTGCAGCCAGTACGTCGTGTCGACCAGGTCCCGCAGCAGGTTGAGGCTGCGGGCGTGGCCGAAGTCGGCTGCGCCCTTCCAGATGAAGTCGATGAACGGGTAGCGCTCGGCGAGGGCCTCCCGGTCGGCCGACGTGGAGCCTTCGTCGATGCAGATCCACCTGCCGATCACGTCGACGTCGTCGCAGCAGGCCAGGAAGGAGTCGATGGTGGTCTCGAGCAACTCGCGGCGGCGACCGGCGGTGATGGTGAGCGTGACATCGGAAGGGGGTCGTGTCCCCGCCACCGTCTCAGCGGCGACGTCCACCATCCGACGCACCAGGTCGGCCCGGTGTTCGACACCGCCGTCTCGAACCGCCTCGAGAGCGAACCGCAGGTTCGCCTCCACGCGGGGACGCTCGCCTGCGGGCAGGTCCTCGCCGGCGAGCAGGCGCCGGCACATGTCGATGCTCTCGTGGTGGCGCCCCAGGTAGTAGGCACATATCGAGGCCTCGTCGAGCAACCGCCAGAGATGCACCGAGGCGTCGACGAAGAGATCGTCGTCCGGAACCGGCAGTTCGAGGCCACGGGTGGCGAACAGGTGACCCAGCGCCCACTCCCGCGCCTCACGGTGGTGGCGCGCCAGGTCGTGCAGCGCCTCCGCCCGGTGGGGGCGGAACGACCAGGCCGCCAGGAGCTCCGCCTGCGCCTCGAGCCACGGGGCATCGCTTCGGAGCAGGCAACGAGCGGCTTCCAGCCGGGCGACGTAGACCTCTTCGGCCCAACCCCCCAGCTCGACCCGTCGCCGGTAGAAGGCCAGGGCTTCAGCGACGTTCCCCGCGTCGCGGTGGCTCTGCGCCAGGTAGAAGACGGTTCGGGGATCGTCCGGGGCGGCCTCGTGGGCGGCCGTGAGCACCTTCACGTCCCGCTCGAACTTGTCGGTCACCTGGCTACGGCCACCGATGGTCCGCCACACGAGGTGGTAGTCGCCCTCCAGTCGGTCGATGCGGACGTCGGGCAGGTCGCACACCGGGTACTCGTGGAGCACGCCCTCGTAGCGCCACGGCAGGGCCGAGCGGAAGATCTGGGTCCGCCAGAAGACGAAGTCGGTGCCGTAGCGCACCGAGTAGGCGTCGGCCTCCAGGCCTGACAGGTCGAAGTCGCCCACCACCAGGTCGTCGGCGTCGATCACCCAGGTGTAGTCGCACCTCCCGGCTGCCAGTTCCAGGGCTTCGGTGCGGTTCGTTCCGAAGTCGCGCCACGGACGTTCGTGCACCTCACCTGGAGTTCCACGTTCGGCGAAGAAGCTGCGCACGACGTCGACGGTGTCGTCGGCGGACCCGGTGTCGACCACCACCCAGTGGTCGATGTGCGGCGCCACCACCGCGAGGGTCTCAGCGATCACGTGGGCCTCGTCGCGCACGATCATGCTCAGGCACACGGTGGGCGCGCCCGTCGACCGTCGCCTGCCTGGCTGGCCCCTCTCCATGCCCGCAGACGGTACAGGCAGGTCGTCACCCGTCGACCCAGCCTGCCCTGCGAGACAGGCTTCGCGGCTCACCCCGATAGCGTCGACCCCATGGGCAGGGACGTACCGCTGGGCCGACTCTTCGGCGTGAAGGTCGGGATGAACGTGTCGGTGCTGCTCGTCGCCGCGCTCTACGCGTGGATCCTGGCCGACAACAACTTCCCGACCCTCGTGCCCGGGTTGTCCACCGCCGCCTACTGGGTCGCGGGAGTGGCCGGCGCGCTCGTGTTCTTCCTCTCGCTGCTGGTGCACGAGATCGGCCACGCCCTGGTGGCCAAAGACGAGGGCATCGGCGTGCGCGGCATCAGCCTGTGGCTCCTGGGCGGGGTCGCCCGACTCGAGTCGTCGCCCCAGACGCCGCGAGCCGAGTTCCGCATCGCGGTGGTGGGTCCCCTGGCCAGCGCAGCCTGCGGTGCCCTCCTGCTCTCGGTGGCCTACGTCCTGCCCGACCACGGGCACTGGGCCCTGGCCGGCCACGCCTGCGCCTGGCTCGGCGTCATCAACCTCTTCCTCGCCGCCTTCAACATCCTCCCCGCCGCCCCGCTCGACGGCGGCACCGTGCTCAGCGCCATCGTCTGGTGGCGAACCGGCAACCAGACCGCGGGCATCCAGTGGGCAGCGCGCAGCGGTGTCCTGGTGGGCGGCGTCCTCGCCTACCTCGGCATCCGCCAGATGCAGGACGGAGACGGGAGCAACACCGGCATCTGGATCCTCCTGGTGGGCGGCTTCATCGCGGTCAACGCCTGGCAGCAGCTGAAGGCGGCACCCATGTACCAGCTGCTCAGCGGCAGCACGGTGGCGAACGCCATGTACCCCGATCCGCCCACCGGCTTCGCGTCCGCATCGGTGGCCGACCTCCTACGCTCGCTGCCCCGCGACACCCACCACCAGGCGTACCCGATCATGGGAGACCACGGACGGGTCACCGCCCTCCTCACCGCGTCGGCCATCCGTGCGGTGCCCCAGGAGCACTGGGAGCAGCTCAAGGTGTCCGACCTGGCGTACCCGCTCGATCGGGTCACGGTGGTGCGCAGCGACGAACCGCTCATGGCGGCCGTCCAGCGGATCGACGGCGGCGACGTGCGCACCGGCGTGGTGGTCGATCCCACCGGCCGGCTGGTCGGGACGATCGACGCCGAAGCGCTGTTCCAGGCGGCCGAGGCCCGCCGCGCCCACCTCCACGCCAGCGGCGCCTGAGACCGGCTGCCAGATCCCGCGAACGGTTCAGCTGGTCGGTTCCGGCGGTCGGGACCGACCGCATGAGCCCCACCTGCCGTCCGGTACGTTGCCGACCATGTCCGACGCCACTGCTCCCGCCCTTCCCACCTACCGCCTCGACGACGCCGTCGCCGTGATCGCCATGGACGACGGCAAGGCGAACGTGATGTCGACGCAGGTGGTCGAGACCCTGGAGTCGCACTTGGACCGGGCGCTGGACGACCGCGCCCGCGCCCTGGTCATCGCCGGTCGCCCCGGCAAGTTCTCGGCCGGTTTCGACCTCGGAGAGATGACTGCCAGCGCCGAGTCGATGCGCTCTCTGGTGGTGGCGGGTGCCCGCTGGATGCTGCGCCTCTACGGCTACGGCATGCCCACGGTGGCGGCCAGCACCGGACACGCGCTGGCCGCCGGAGCGCTCACCCTGTTGTCCTGCGACGTGCGCGTCGGCGCCGACGTCCCCTCCAAGATCGGGCTCAACGAGGTCGCCATCGGAATGGCTCTGCCCAAGTTCGCGGTCGAGTTCGCCCGCGACCGGCTGGTCCGCGAGGCGTTCGGTCCCTCCACCATGGGTGCCCAGGTCTACGACCCCGCTGGCGCGGCCCGCGTCGGCTACCTCGATCAGGTGGTTGCGGAGGACGCTGTGCTCGACACCGCCATGGCCGAGGCCCGCCGCCTCGGGGAGATCCGCACCGGCGCCTACGCCGCCACCAAGCTCAACCTGCGCGCCGCCATGATCGAGTCGCAGCTCGCCGTCCTGGTGGAAGACATGGACAGCATTGAGGTACCCAAGGTCTGACCGGCGCCATCCCGCCGGGCGCAGGGACACGCCGAAGATGCCGTGAGCTAGCGGGCGTCCTCGATGAGGTTGATCTCGTAGAGGACCAGGTCGAGCGCGTCGGCAGCCGAGATCGGGGCGTACCGCTGCGGGCGGTCGGCGGAGGTGCAGCTGACCACCGGCGACAGGATCGTCCAGGGGGTCGGGTGGCAGAACTGGACCACCGAGTACCGGTCGCCCTGCTGTCCGGGGGCGGCAACCACCCGGTGGACGCCGGCTTCGATCATCCCGTTGGTGACGGTCTCCAGCATCAGCCCGGTGTTGATGATGGCCCGCCCCTCCGGCGCCACCGCGTCGATCCAGGTTCCTTCGGACTTCAGCTTCACCTGGAGACCCGGCGCCGTGGCCCGCGGGAGCGCCGTGATGAGGTTGATGTCGCCGTGCTCGCCCGCCCACACGTGCGGTGCGTCGGGGGCCGACGCCATCGGTGGGTAGTGGATGGCCCGACTCAACGTCGGTCCGTCGACCAGCATCTTCTCGAAGAACGTCTCGTGGCAGCCGATCCCTACGGCGATGATCCGCAGGACCCGTCGCTGCATGTCGAACACCGCATCGTGGAAGGTGTTGAGCACCTCGGTTATGCCGGGCACCGCTGCCTCGGGCAGGACCTGGTGGTGGTAGCGGTGCGGGTACTTCGCCCCGAGCGGGTGCCCCTCCGGGATGTCGCGACCCCAGTTGAGCATCTCCTTCCAGTCGGCGACGTCGGCCGTGGCCGCCGTCTCCACCAGCAGACCCGTGTAACCCGTCTGACCGTGGGTCCCCGGGGCCACGAACCTGGCCTTCTCGTCGGGCGCCGCCGCGAAGAACTCCTCGAGCATCCCGTAGGCGGTGTCGATCAGGTCTTCGCTCACGTCGTGGGAGACGTACACGAACCCGGTGGTGAGCGAGCGCATCACGCCGTCGACCACCGCCGCCCGGCCGGCCGCGTCGCCGGATTCGAAGGCGAGCAGGTCTATCTCGAGGATGGGGTCCGAGGATGCGCTCGACATGACCGCAACGCTAATGGTGCACCGTGACGATGCCCCTGCTGGATCAGGCCCGGGTGAGCACGCGCATGGAACCGACGGCTCGACGTTCTTTGAAGCCGTCGTCGAGGGCGCGAAGGTAGATCTCGTACGGCGGACGTCCGCCATCGGCCGGGTCGGGGAAGACGTCGTGGATGCAGAGGGTGCCGCCTGGCGCCACGTGGGGCGTCCACAACTCGTAATCGCGGTGCGCCGGCTCGCTGCCGTGGCCCCCGTCGATGAACAACAGCGCCAACGGCGTGTTCCAGAAGCGACCGACCGTGGGCGAGTCGCCCACCACCGCGACCACAGAGCGCTCCAGCCCGGCGTCGAAGATCGTGCGGCGGAAGTGCGGGAGCGTGTCCATCCGACCGATGTCGGCATCGACCAGGTCCGGCTCGTGGTGCTCCCACCCGGCCTGGTTCTCCTCGGACCCACGGTGGTGGTCGAGCGCGAACAGGACGACGCCGGCCGCCTCCGCTGCCGCGCCGAGCCAGATCGAGGACTTGCCGCAGTAGGACCCGATCTCGAGGAAGGGGGCGCCCGCCACGGCCGAAGCGGCCTCGACCCCTGCGCTCCAGAGCGCGTCGCCTTCGTCGGTGGGCATGAAGCCGCGGGCGGCCACGGCTGCTCCACGGATGGTCTCGGACAGCTCGGCGGTCACGGTCGGCACCCTACCGGGCGCCGATCAGCACTCTGGTGGGCTGACCACGCCGAGGAGCATGCCGAGTCCGGCCTCCCACGGGGGGACCCACTCGTCGACGAAGACCACCGTCCAGGCCCCGACCACCCGCTTCTCGTAGTCGATCTCCTCGGTGGCCAGGTACCACTCCAGGTTCCGGACGTTGCTGGCCAGGT
>JAAZBK010000162.1 GCA_012513855.1 Acidimicrobiales bacterium | reverse complement strand
CTGGCGCGCTGACGATCGTCTCGTAGGCTCACCGGCGACCTTTGGAGGTGGCGATGCCGGGGAGCCCGTTGCGGCGACGTTGGGACGATCTTCGGATCCGCTTCCACGAAGAGGGCTTCTACCGGTCCTGGACCATCGACGCCAACGACGGGATCATCGCCACCGCTGGTCTCCTCTTCGGCTTCGCCGGAGCCGGTGCGTCCAACCGGCTGCTCGTGTTCACCGCCACGGCCGCCACCATCGCCGGCGGCCTCAGCGTCGGTGGGGCCGCCTGGGCCGAGGCCGCCGCCGAGCGCGACGCGCAGCTCATGCGCGCCGAGCAGGAGCGGGCCGACCTGGCAGCCGATCCCGAAGGGGAGCTGGACGAGCTGACCCAGCACTGGCTGGGCCGGGGACTGAGCGCCGAGGTCGCCGGCGAGGTGGCCCGACAGCTCACCGCCCACGACGCGCTCGGTGCTCAGCTGGAGTGGGAGTACAGCTTCCGGGAGCCGGTCCCGGTCTCGTACCGATCTGGTTCGCGGTCGGAGCGGGCTTGGCCTACGTGGTCGGGGCCGCGGTCCCGCTGCTCATCACCTACTTCGCGCCGGTCGAGATCGAGCCGTGGGCGATCCTCGCCGCGGTGGTGCTCGCCCTGGTGCTGTCGTCGCTGGTCGCGGCGCGGGCCGGTCAGCTGATGCCCCGGCGCATGCTGGTGCGCACGCTGGTGGTCGGGATGATCACGATGGTCGTCAGCTTCGTGGCCGGTGAGCTGTTGCTGTGAGGAGCGCGAGGCAGGCGGACGTCACCGGGGCAGACTGGGGGCCATGAGCCCCCAGGTCGTCGCCACCAGCAAGGACATCGTCACCGTCTCCGGACCCGACGCCGTCACCTACCTCCAGGGGCAGCTGAGCCAGGACGTGGCCGGGTTGGCGGAGGGGGAGACCACCTGGACCTTCGTGCTGGCACCGCAGGGCAAGGTCGAGGGCTGGGGACGGGTCCACCGCCTCGACGACGATCGCTTCTCGTTCGTGGTCGATTCGGGAGCGGGTGAGGCGTGGGGTGCCCGGCTCAACCGCTTCCTCCTCCGGACCAAGGCCGAGATCGAGGTGACGGCCGACGTGATGGTGGCGTCGATCCGCGGCGAGGGCAGCGAGGCGCTGTTGGAGTCGTTGGACGGCGTGCTCGGCGCCGGCTGGCGCGCGTCCGGCTGGCCTGGAGCCGAAGGGTTCGACCGGGTGTCGGGCGCCGACCATCGCGACGTGGTGGAGAATCTCGTGGCCGGTGGCGCCACCGCCGTCGACCACGACGGCATGGAGGCCCTGCGCATCCGAGCCGGCGTTCCGGCCTGGGGGTCCGAGATCGACGAGGACACGATCCCCGCCACCCTCGGGCAGTGGGTCATCGACGCTTCGGTGAGCTTCACCAAGGGTTGCTACACCGGCCAGGAGCTGGTGGCCCGCATCGACAGCAGAGGCGGGAACGTCCCCCGGTCCCTGCACGGCGTGTCGGTCGAAGGCGGGGTGCCCGCGCCCGGAGCCCCCGTGCTCGTGTCTGGAGACGCTGGCGAGATCACCCTCGGAGAGGTGACCAGCTGCGCTCCCCACGGGACGGGTGCGGTCGGCCTGCTGTTCGTCCCGCGTGCGCACGAGGTGCCCGCGGGCGGGCTGGAGGCGCGGGTCGGCGATATGCCTGCCACGGTCGTGACCCTGCCCTTCGGGCCGTCGACCTGATCGGCCGCGGCCGTACCATCGGACGGTGGACCACTACGAGGCTCTCGGCGTCCCCGACGACGCCGACCCGGCCGAGATCAGGCGGGCCTACCTGGCGTCGGCGCGCCGCCACCACCCCGACTTCCACGCGGCCGGCAGCGAGGCGGAGCGATCCGGGCACGCGGCGCGGATGAAGGCGGTCACCGAGGCGTGGCACGTGCTCGGAGACGTGGATCGCCGGCACGAGTACGACCGCCGTCGGGGTGCCGGAGGAACGGCCGGCGGTTCGGGGGTCGACGTCCCGGCCGGCAAGGGCTGGACGCCTCGCGCCGGCGACGACGCCTGGATGGACGACTTCGGTGCCTGGGCAGGGGAGAGCGACGACCTGTTGCCCGATGAGGACGAGCCCGAGCCCGGACCGCCCAACGGCGGCGCGGTGCTGGTGGTGGGGCTCTTCGTCGCCTCGATCCTGGTGGGCTTCTTCAGCATGGTGTTCGAATCGCGTGCGATGCTGGCCGCGTCGGCGATCGGCGTGGTCGCCTCGTCGCTGCTGTTCGTCCTGCTGCCGTTCGTGGCGATGACCCGCCACCGTCGCCGGTCAGCCGGCGGAGCGCAGGGCGGCCACGGCTGACCGGGGATCTCCCGAGGTCACCAGCGACTCGCCCACCAGCACCGCGTGGTAGCCGGCGGCGGCCAGCCGAGCGGCATCGTTGGCATCGCGAACGCCGGATTCCGCCACCCGGACCACGCCGTCGGGCATCAGCGGAGCCATGCGCACGGCCCGGTCGGTGTCGACCTCGAAGGTGACGAGGTCGCGCTGGTTCACGCCGATGAGGGTGGCGCCGACCGCGAGGGCGCGCTCCAGCTCGGGCTCGTCGTGGATCTCGACCAGGGCGTCGAGGCCGACGTCGGTGGCCAGCTCGTGGAACGCCCGGAGCTCGTGGTCGTCGAGCGCCGCGGCGATCAGGAGGACGGCGTCGGCCCCCATGTGGCGGGCGTCGAGGACGTCGAGCTCCGAGACGGTGAAGTCCTTCCGCAGGACGGGGATGTCGACCGCGCCACGAGCGGTGGCGAGGTCGTCGGCCGACCCGCCGAAGAAGTCCTCGTCGGTCAGCACCGAGAGGCAGGTCGCACCACCCGCGCTGTACTGGCGCGCCAGGTCGGCGGGGTCCAGGTTGGGAGCCAGGTCGCCCTTGGACGGCGAGCGTCGCTTGACCTCTGCGATGACCCCGAGCCCGTCGGCGCCGGCGAGCGCCTGGCGGAACCCACGGGGCCGGGGGGAGCCGGAGATCGCGTTCAGCAACGTCTCCACCGAGCGGGGGTCGACCGCTGCCTTCTCCCGGTGGGCGGCGAGGATGCGATCCAGGTAGGTAGCCATCGTCGCCGAAGGTACCCGCTGTCCCGCCCGAGGCCGACAACCGGTCTCCACCCCTCGCCACCGGTGGTGTCGTCCGCCACACCGCGCGATGCACCGATGTGGTGGGACACCGGCCACACTGGCTGTCGGAGACCAGCCGCCTTGATGAACCCCCTCGACCGTGTCCGTCACCCGTTCTCGGCCGTGATCGCTGCAGCGATCATCGCGTCGGGCCTGCTCATGGCCGTGGTCGCCTGCAGCAGCGGGGCCGAGGGCGACGCTGGTGGGGAGGGTGCCGGTTCGACGCCTGCCTCCGACGAGCTGACGGTGGTCGAGCCCGCGCTGGACAGACCGGCCAACCCCAGCGTGGCGGCCATCCGCCTGAGGATCGCCAACGGCACCGCCGAGGCGGTGGCCCTGACGGGGGTGTCGAGCCCTGACGGCGACGCCACGATCCATCGATCCGACGTCGACGATCAGGGTCGGGCGGTGATGTCGCCGGTCGACCGGCTGGAGGTGCCGGCCCGGTCGTCGCTGGTGTTCGAACCGGGAGGTCTGCACGTGATGCTCAACGGCATCAGCCGCGACCTCGACGTGGGTGACACCGTGGACCTCACCCTCGAGTTCGAGGATCACGATCCCGTCCACGTCGTCGTCCCGGTCGTCGACCCGCTCTCCTCCGGCGGGGAAACCGTCGACGACGCCCACCACGACCACGGTGCTCTGGCGCCGGGGTACCAGACCGCACCGTCCACCACTTCCGAAGCCGGAGCCACCTGATGACCCCCCGTCCCGTCCGTCGCAACCTCGGTCCCGACATCGATCGCCGTCGGTTCCTGAGCGGATCGGTGGGGCTCGGAGCGGCCGCCGCCCTCGGCGGTGGTGCCGCGCTGCTCTCGGCGTGCAGCCTCGACCGGGCCAGCAGCCCGGGGCGGTCCGATCCCACGTCCGGGTTCGGCGGCACGCTCCTCGAGCCCCCGTTCACCAAGCCCGACGTGACGTTCACCGACCTCGATGGCAACCCTTTCCCGTTCCTCGAGAAGACCGAGGGGCAGCTGACGGTGCTGTTCTTCGGCTACACGAACTGCCCCGACATCTGCCCGGTGTTCCTCCAGACCATGGCCCGGGCCCGCGAGGGCATCGCCACCGGACCTGGAAGCCGCCCGCAGATCCTGTTCGTGGGCGTCGACGTCGCCCGCGACACGCCCGAGCAGATGCGGACCTACCTGAACCGCATCGACCCCACCTTCATCGGCCTCACCGGGTCCGAGGAGGTCATCGGCGAGGCGATCTCCCACCTCAAGATGGCACCGGTGGTGATCGAGGAACCGGCGGCCGACGGGACCTACTCGGTCGGCCACCCCGCCCAGGCCACGGTGTTCACCAGGGACGACGTCTCGCACCGGATCTACCCGACGGGGGTCGACGATCGGGCCGGCACCAGGATGGAGGTCTGGGTGAGGGATCTGCCGCGCCTGGACCAGGGGGTCTGGAAGTGAACTGGTGGTGCGCTTCGTCGCCCAAGAACTGGACCTGGTCCTGGACGCCGTACCTGGGCGCGCTCGCCATCGTGTTCGCCGTGATCGGGATCGGTGTCTGGTGGACGGTCCGGGGACGTCACGGCGACGAGCTCCTGGCGGCCCAGGCCGAGCTGGGGACGGCCTCCACCACCAGCAGCGACAACGTGCAGGCGCCCATCGCCGGAACTAGCACGGGTCGCACCATCGCCTTCGTGTTCGGGGTGATCGGCCTGTGGGCCGTCCTCGACTGGCCGCTGGCCGCCCTGGGCGCCGGCTACCTCGCCACCGCCCAGATGGTCCGCCAGATCGTGATGGTGATGGTGGTGGCTCCGCTGCTGCTGTTCGCCTGCCCGCCGGCGCTAGCGGTCCGAGCCGTGGGCTGGGGCCGGAGGCTGACGGTGCTGCGGTGGATGTCCCGGCCGATCGTGGCCGTGCCGGTGGCCGCCATCAGCCTCATCGTGGTCAACTCGCCGGCGCTGGTCGACCCCCTGCTCGACAGCCCCTACAGCTCCTTCCTGATGGACGGCATCTGGACCCTGGCCGGCTTCACCCTGTGGATGCCGGTGCAGTGCCCGCACCCGGGGGTGCGGCGGCTCACCGGGGCCACGGCCATCACCTACCTGATCGGCCAGTCGATCGTGCCGGTCCTGCCCGGCTTCTTCATGACCTGGGCCGACTTCCCGATCTACTCGACCTACGAGTTGGCCCCGCGGGTGTTCGAGGGCTTCGACGCGGTCACCGACCAGCAGACCGCGGCTGCTGTCCTCCAGGTGGGTGGGATGGTGCTGCTGTGGGTCCAGATCGCCTTCCGGTTCCTCTCGTGGGGCCACCGGGAGGTCGACGCCGACAGCCCGCGGCACAAGCACCTCACCGGCACCGGTGCCGCCTGATCGTGCGATGACCGGGCCCGGCCGCCACCGGTCCCTGCAATGGCACCGCGGACCGTCGGGCGCCACGGCCTATCGTTCACAGCGTGTTCGTGAAGATCTGCGGCATCACGCGTGAAGACGATGCCCTGCTCGCCGTGGCCATGGGGGCCGACGCGGTGGGCTTCATCTTCGCGCCCTCGAAGCGCCAGATCGCTCCCGGGGTCGCACGCGACATCGCCCGCCGCCTTCCGCCGGAGATCCTCACCGTAGGCGTGTTCAGGGACGAGGCACCGTCGAGGGTGGTCGACATCGTCAACACCGCCGGCCTGCGCGCCGCCCAGCTCCACGGGCGCGAGTCGGCCGACGACACCGCCTGGATCGCAGCACGTGTGCCCAACGTGATCAAGACGTTCGGAGCTACCGATCCCGCGCTGGCGCGCGCCGCGCAGTACCCGGCGCCGGTGGTGATGATCGACTCGCCCGGTGGAGGCACCGGCGAGGTGTTCGACTGGTCGCTGGCGTCGGCCAACCGGCCCAGGGGCAAGCGCCTGCTGCTCGCCGGCGGTTTGAACCCCGACAACGTCGCTGCCGCCATAGACCAGGTGAGGCCGTGGGGCGTCGACGTCGCCAGCGGCGTGGAGTCAGATCGCGGTGAGCCGGGGCAGAAGGACGCCCGCAAGGTGATGGCCTTCGTCGAGAACGCGCGCAAGGCGTTCGAGGCCCTGCCCGACGAGGAAGAGTTCCCCGCCGGCCCCTACGACTGGATGGCCGACGAACCGCTCGACGAGGCGTTCGACGGCTCTGTCGATGGTTCGGTCGGTGGCTCAGTGGACGCGCTGATCGACGACGGTCCGGCATGAGGCTCCACGCGTCGCGCCACGTGCGCCTCGAGTGGTTCGCCCGGGTGGCGAGCGACGGGCACTGGTCGGTCTGAGGGCACCCGTCCTCCGAGCCAGACCACCGACCTGTCCGCAGACATCTCTCATCCGAGGAACCAAATGACATCGCAGACCTCGCCCTCCTTCATGGGCGAACCAGACCCGTCGGGTCGATTCGGTCGCTTCGGCGGCCGCTTCGTGCCCGAGACCCTGATGCCGGCGTGCATCGAACTCGAATCCGCCTTCCGCGACGCGTGGGCCGACGCTGCCTTCCGCAGCGAGCTAGACGGCCTGCTCCGCGACTACGCCGGCCGACCATCGCCGGTCACCGAGTGCCACCGGCTGTCCGAGGAGCTCGGCCTTCGGCTGCTGCTCAAGCGCGAAGACCTCAACCACACCGGCTCCCACAAGATCAACAACGTCCTGGGCCAGGCCCTGCTCACCAAGCGGATGGGCAAGAAGCGGCTGGTGGCCGAGACGGGCGCCGGCCAGCACGGCGTCGCCACGGCCACGGCGGCCGCTCTGATGGGGTTCGAGTGCACCGTCTACATGGGTGAGGTCGACATGGAGCGCCAGAAGCTCAACGTCTTCCGCATGCGGCTCCTCGGAGCAGAGGTCAGGCCGGCATCGTCGGGCAGCCGGACGCTCAAGGACGCCGTCAACGAAGCCATGCGCGACTGGGTGGCCACCGTCGAGACCAGCCACTACTGCCTCGGCTCGGTCATGGGACCCCACCCGTATCCCTGGATGGTGAGGGAGCTGCACCGGGTGCTCGGCGACGAGGCTCGCGAACAGTCCCGGGTGCTGCTCGGCGGTGCCGACCCCGACGTGGTCGTGGCCTGCGTCGGCGGCGGCTCGAACGCCGCGGGGATCTTCTCGGGCTTCGCGGACACGGCGGCTGAGCTCGTCGGCGTGGAGCCTGCCGGTGGCGCAGCGGTGGGCGGCGGCGTCCCCGGTGTGGTCCACGGCATGGCCTCGTTCCTCATGCAGGACGAGTGGGGCCAGGTCGAGGAGGCGCACTCCATCTCGGCCGGTCTCGACTACCCGGGTGTCGGCCCCGAGCACGCCCACCTGTCCGACATCGGCCGGGCGCAGTACCACCCGGTCACCGACGACGAGGTCATCGACGCCTTCCAGGTGCTGAGCCGCACCGAGGGGATCATCCCCGCGCTCGAACCGGCGCACGCCCTCGCCTGGGTGATCAGGGAAGCTCCGTCGCTGGCCGGTCGCACCGTGCTGGTCAACCTGTCGGGTCGGGGAGACAAGGACGTCGCCCAGATGATGGACATCTTGGAGGGGGAGCAGTGAGCCTCGAACTCGAACCCGTCGTCACCGGCCGTCCGCTGCCACCGTCGCCCACCCCGGGCCCGATGGAGGCCCGACTCCGGGCCGTGCGCGACTCCGGGCGCAAGCTGTTGATCCCGTACCTCACCGGCGGGCTCGGCAAGTGGGCCGACATCGTGCGGGCCGTCGCCGACGCCGGCGCCGACGCGGTGGAGATCGGCATCCCGTTCTCCGATCCGGTGATGGACGGCCCGACCATCCAGGTGGCCTCCGAGCGGGCGCTGGCCGAAGGGGCCACGCCGGAGTCGGTCCTCTCGGGTCTCCGGGGGATCGATGCCGGCGTCCCGGTCCTGGCCATGACCTACTACAACCTGGCGTTCCACATGGGCGACGAGCGCTTCGCCGGCCAGATGGCCGAGGCCGGGTTCTCGGGGATCATCCTCCCCGACGTGCCGATGGAGGAGCAGGGACCCTGGCAGACGGCGGCCGAGGGGGCCGGGATCGAGACGGTGATGCTCGCCGGACCGATCACCCCCGACGACCGTCTCCAGCGACTGTGCGACATGTCCCGTGGCTACGTGTACGGCGTGAACCTCATGGGCGTCACCGGTGAGCGCCAGTCGCTCGGCGAACAGGCGGAGACCCTGGCCCGCCGGCTGAAGGCGGTAACCGACAAGCCGGTGGCCATGGGCTTCGGGATCTCGACGCCGGAGCAGGCGGCCGAGGTCGCCGCGGTGTCCGACGGGGTGATCGTGGGCACCGCCCTGGTCCGGCGCATCCTCGATGGCGGCGGTCCCGACGAGGCGCACCGGTTCATGTCGTCGCTGCGGAGCGCGCTCGACGCGTCCTGACCCGGCCTTCGTGGTCCGAACGCGCCGCGGCCCCCGACCGGATCGGTCGGGGGCCGCGGCGTCTCTCGGAGGAGCGGTCAGATCACCGACCTCGTTCCTTGACCGGGCGCTCCTTCAGCGAGCGTTCGGTTTCGACGCCGGATCAGACCGCCTTGGGCCCGAAGGTGGCGGTCATGGTGTTGCCCGAGCCGGGAACGATGAGGTTCAGGATCGGGGTCAGCAGACCACAGCCCTTGAGCTTGGGCATCGTGTAGGTCGAGGTGAAGGTCTGCTCGCCGGTCAGGCTGAACGGGCCGGTGAGGCTGGCGGAGATGGGGGAGACGGCGCGGCAGTTGTTGCCCACCAGGTTGAGCCGGAGCCCGAGGGGCCGGATCGAGGCGAGGCGGACGTTGAAGGCCGCCGTGGTGGTCACCGTGCCGGCGGCCAGGTCGACGTGACCGGTGATCGGCTGGGCCTGGCTCATCTCGAAGGTGACCGACGCCAGCTTGATGAAGCCGATCTTCATGTCGAGCGTGGCCGGCGGCAGGGTCAGGTTGCCGGTGAGGTCCCAGGTGACCAGGTCGACCTCGCCCTGGAAGGAGCCACCCGTCAGCTCCACGTCCATGCCGAGGGACTTGAAGTGGGTGGAGATGTCGACGTTCCAGTCGATCGGCAACGTCGGGTTCTGGGCGCTGGCGGGCGACGCGGTGCCGAACATGGCGGCGAGCATCGTGAGCACGAAGGCGAGGGCGGCCGAGCGACTGCGGACGGTTCGGGTCATTGGTGGTGGTTCCTTTTTCGGGGGCGGGTGACCGCCTGCCCAGATCCGCCGGAGCCGGTCGGTCTGCTGCGACCGCACCGCGTGATCTGACCGGGCGTCAACAGCACGATCCGTGACGGCTGACACATCTGTCAAGGCCCTGACACGAAATATTGCATCCAATCCGACGAAATATCCGAGTATTTCATCCGATCCCCGTCCAGTCTGGTGCCAGCTCGTAGACATCTATAGGTTTCGGGCCCGAGGGTTCCGAGGGTTCCGGGGGTCAAGGGCGCTGGCGTCCGGGCGCCGGGAGCGTCGACCAGGTCCCACTCGTCTGGTTGTGATTCGCGGGCCTTGGGCGCGCTTTTGGTGACCAGAACGAGGTCGTGGCCGGTCCGTCCGGCTTCTGGTTGTGGCGTGTGGCCTGAGCGGGCGCGTTCCACAGCCAGAACGAGTTGGGCGGCGGTGGTTCGGCGGCGGCCGGTCCGCCGTGGTTCTGGTTGTGATTCGCGGTCGCTGGGCGCGTTTTCGGTGACCAGAACGGGCGGGTGGCCGGTCCGTCCGGCTTCTGGTTGTGATTCGCGGTCGCTGGGCGCGCTTTCGGTGACCAGAACGAGTTGGGCCCGCACCGGTTTGGCAGGGGGCTCAGGCCGGGCTGAAGAACACGGTGGTGACCACCCAGTTGCCGTCGGTCTCGGCCATCGCGAACTGGATGGTGCCGGGGTTGCCCCGGTAGAGGCACGACGACTGGCCGAACTCGCCGGTGTTGCACCGGTTGTAGAGCGAGTAGTCGCCTTCGGCGATGGTGGCCATCGCGTCCACCGCGGCGGGTTCGGCAACCGTCGAAGCCAGCGCCGGGTCGCCCGCCTTCCACGCCATGTAGTACGTGGCGGCCGACTCCTCTGGCTCGGGGGCGCCAACCGGCGCAGCCGTGGTCGGCGTGGTCTCCGGTGTGGTTTCGGGCGCAGCGGTCGATCCGGCGTCGTCCTCGGGAGCGGTGCTCGATGACTCGACGGTGGCGGGATCGCCGATCTCGGCATCCACCGTGCTGACGTCGTCGGCTCCGTCGTCGCCGTCGTCGGTGCACGCGGCCGCACCCAGGGTCAGCACCATGGCCAGCGCCGCGGCCACCAGGGGTGAGCGGCGGCGGGCCGGGGTGGTCGGACGGGACGGGGTGGTGGGACGGGACGGGACCGGTTCGTGCTGCATGGTGGATCGAACGCTAACGCCCGTTCTCAGCCCGGCAGCGTCAACGATCGAGGTGCTGGTGGAAGAAGCCGGTCGTCCGGTCCCAGGCCAGGGCGGCGGCCGCCGGATCGAAGGCGGCGACCCGATCGCTCTCGGCGAACCAGTGGCCGGTGCCCGGGTAGCGGTGGAAGTCGACGTCGTGGCCGGTCAACCTGAGCTGGGCCTCGAGGTAGTTGACGCTGTCGTCGGACTCGAACTCGTCGTGCTCGGCGAAGTGCCCCTGGAACTTGGCGGTGGCGGGAGCGAAGTCCATGTCCTGGCTGCCGTAGTAGGCGCTCACGGCCGCCACCTGGTCGGGGAACCGGGTCGCCGCCCACAGCCCCCACGACGCGCCCATGGAGAACCCGAGGATCCCCACCGGCCCGTCGGGTGTGGCCGGCATTCGCGACAGCGCCGACATCGACGACACCAGCAAGCCCGCCGTGCGGTTGGGATCGGTGGACGCCAGCAGGGCCTCGGCCTCGTCGGGGGTGTCGGCGGTGCGATCGTCGCCGTGGAGGTCGGGCGCCAGGGCCACGAAGCCCTCGTCGGCCAGTCGGTCGCACACGTCCCGGAAGAACTGGGTGAGTCCCCACCAGGAGTGGAGGACGATGATCCCCGGGCCACTGCCGCTGTCCGGCGCCACCACGTACCCGGTCCCGGCGGACCCACTCTCAGACATGATCCTGACGGTAGCGGCCGGTCGTCGGCTCCGAACCGGGCTGCAGGCCGCCGCGGGGCGGCTCGTATCCTGGGAGTCGTGAAGATGAACGTCGACCTTCCCGACACCAACGTGTTCATCGCCGTCGGTGGGCGGCCGTTCTTCGACGCCCTGGTGGAGCGGTTCTACGCCGACGTCGAGCACGACGAGGTGCTCCGCCCCATGTACCCCGAAGACCTCAGCGAGCCCATCCGCAACACCGCGGGCTTCCTGGCCCAGTTCTGGGGCGGAGGCACCGAGCAGTACTCCGACGAACGGGGCCACCCGCGGCTGCGGGGCCGGCACATGCCGTTCGTGATCGGTCAGCGGGAGCGGGACCACTGGCTGAAGCACATGCTCTCCTCGGTGGCGGCATCCGACGCTCCCGACCACATCAAGGCCCGGATGGTCGAGTACTTCGAGATGGCCAGCACCCACATGGTGAATGTGGAGGGCTGACCCGCCCAAGCCGTCCAGGACGATCCGAACATCTCCTAGGGTGACGCCATGGCTGATGCTCCCGCTGCCGGTGATCGCGCACCGGCGTTCAACCTCGCCGACCACACCGGATCGAAGATCCGCCTGTCGTCGTTCAAGGGTCGCAAGGTGCTCGTGTACTTCTACCCGAAGGCCGACACACCCGGTTGCACCACCCAGGCGTGCGAGCTGCGCGACATCTCCGGAGACATCGGCGACACGGTGATCCTGGGCATCAGCCCCGACGCTCCCGAGAAGCTCGCCAAGTTCCGCGACAAGCACGACCTCGGGTTCTCGCTGCTCTCAGACCCCGACCACGTCACCGCCGAGGCGTACGGGGTCTGGGGCGAGAAGTCCATGTACGGCAAGAAGTACATGGGGATCATCCGCTCCGCGTTCCTGGTCGACGAGAAGGGCAAGGTCAGCCACGCCTGGCCCAAGATCAGCCCCAAGGACACCCCCAAGAACCTGTTGAAGGCTCTCGCCGAGGGCCAGTAGTCGCCTTCTGGTCGGGGTGGTCGGGTGCGTACACTGGCCGCCGCAACAACCACCCGCCCGGGTGGCGGAATGGCAGACGCGGTGGACTCAAAATCCACTGTCCGAAAGGGCGTGCGGGTTCGAGTCCCGCCCCGGGCACCAGACCAGGTCAGCTGAACGCTGCGCCGGCCACCGTCGGTCGGGTCAGCGGGCGAACACTCCGGCCAGGTCGATCTCCCACCCGGGGATGAGGGGTGTATCGAGGACGTCGCTGGCGGTTAGCTCGAGCTCGACGTCGAAGTGCTCGGCGTTGGGGGAACTGCGGCGGTAGACGAGCACGACGTCGGCCGCGGTGTCGACCAGCCACACCTCGCTGACCCCGCCTTCGTCGTAGGTGCGCAGCTTGGTGCCGACGTCGTATCGCCACGTGGACGGCGAGCGAACCTCGACCACCAACGGCGGTGGTGTCGAGAACCGGTTGTCGTCGCTGGCGAGCCGCTGGGCCTCGGGTACCCACCAGAGATCGGGCTTGTAGACGTTGAGGTCGTTCAGCGGAGTGTCGATCTCCATGCCCATCTCTCCGAGCCCGGGATGGTCCTCGGCGTGTTTGAAGAACAGGTACGAGAGCCAGAGGATGATCCTCTGGTGCCGTGCCGCCGGGCTGTTCACGATGAGCTCTCCGTTGATCAACTGCGCGTGCGGCAGCTCCCCCGGGAGCGCGAAGAACTCGCTGGCCGTCATCTTGGATGGCGTGGGCGCAGCAAGAGCCATGTCATGGAACATACCGAGATGGGGTGACGTGGGCAACGG
>JAAZBK010000161.1 GCA_012513855.1 Acidimicrobiales bacterium | reverse complement strand
GTGCCCACACGATCCGCGGGGCCCGGGACGGTCGGGCCGCCGCAGCGGCGATGGTCAGCTGGCTTCGCGGGCGGCGATTCGCCGGAGGGGTGGCAGGGTGGGCGGGGGCTGCTTGCGGGGCGGCAGCTCGGCCAGCAGGTGCGCCGTGATGTGGGCGATCTCGGCCACTGCCCGCTCGAAGGGCTCCTCGGTGGCGGCCGACGTCTTCTGCACGCCGCTCACCTTGCGCACGTACTGCCGGGCCGCCGCCTCGATCTCCTCGGTGGTGGCGCCGGGCTCGAGGCCCCTCAGGGTGGTGATGTTGCGGCACATGCCCGCCACGCTACGACCGCACGTCGGCCGGTGCTCGCCGCGTGCGCACGGTTGGGCAGATCTCGGGTCGGTAGACGTTCGCCTGCCCACGCGATCGGGGCGTGGCGCCTTCGACCACACGACCTCACGTCCGACCCGGGGCGCGAAGGTGCCCGAGCCGCTGGGGCCCGGGCACCGTCACCCCGCCTGAAGGAGCCGCCGGTCAGCCGTAGCTGACCTGGTACCCCTTCAGGGCGTTGAGCCAGCCCGAGCGGAGGCGGCTCGGCTCGTCGAGCTGGCTGATGTCGGGAAGGTGGTCGGCGATGGCGTTGAACATGAGGTTGATCTCGACCTTCGCCAGGTTGTGGCCCACGCAGAAGTGGGCCCCGCCGCCACCGAAGCCCACGTGGGGGTTGGGGTCGCGGGTGATGTCGAAGCGGTGCGGATCCTCGAACACCGTCTCGTCGAAGTTGGCCGACGAGTACACCAGACCGACCCGCTGGCCCTTCTTGACCTCCTGGCCGCTGACCTCGCAGTCGGCCATGGCGGTGCGCTGGAACATCACCACCGGGGTGGCCCAGCGGACGATCTCGTCGGCGGTGGTCTCGGGCCGCTCCGCCTTGTACAGCTCCCACTGGTCGGGGTTCTGCATGAAGGCGTGCATGCCGTGGCTGATGGCGTTGCGGGTGGTCTCGTTGCCGGCCACCGCGAGCATGAGGACGAACCAGCCGAACTCCTCGGAGCTGAGCGTCTCGTCGTTGCTGGCCACCACCAGCTTGGTGATGATGTCGTCGGCGGGGCAGGCCTTGCGCTCCTCGCCCAGCGCCATGGCGTAGCCGAGGATCTCGGCGGCGGCCACCGCCGGGTCGACCTCGAAGTCGGGATCGTCGTAGGCCATCATCTGGTTCGACCACTCGAAGATCTTCTTGCGGTCCTCCTGGGGGAAGCCCATGAGGTCGGCCAGGGCCTGGAGCGGAAGCTCGCAGGCAACGTCGTCGACGAAGTTCCCCTCGCCCTTCGCCTTGGCCTCGGTGACGATGCGGACGGCGCGGTCGCGCAGCGAGTCCTCGATCTTGGAGACGCCGCGCGGGGTGAACACGCCACGGGCCACGATGCCGCGCACCTTGGCGTGGTGCGGGTCGTCCATGTTGAGCATCATCCCGCGCTGGATCTCACGTTCCTCGCGCCCGATGTGGCCCTCGAACTTGACGATCGCGGTGTTCTCCTCGCTCGACCAACCCTCGCGGGCCGACGAGATGGCCTTGACGTCCTTCCACCGGGTGGCCAGCCAGAACCCGCCGTCGTCGTAGCTGGAGTTCTCCTTGGTCTGCGCGTTCCAGTACAGCGGCCGGTTCTCGCGCAGGTAGGCGAACTCCGGCAGCGGGACGCCCGCCTGGACCAGGTCGGGGTCGGTGAAGTCCTTGCCCTCGGCCACGGGACAGCGCGGCACGTGGCCGGGAGCAGCGTTGGTGTTGGTGAGTGTCGTATCGGTCATCGGTTCATGCCTCCACGTCGACGCGCATCAGGTTGGACAGGCGCTCGGAGGCCTCGATGCACTCCTCGACCAGGGCGAAGACCACGTCCTTGGCCGGGCGCGCCTTGGTCATCCGGCCCACGATCTGGCCTACCGGGTTGAACTGGACGTCCTTGGCCTGCTCCGGGTACATGTGGTTCCGCTGCACGGCGTTCGACGTGACCATGAACTGCATGGGCATGCCGAGCGGCTCGGGGTTGCCCTCCTGCTCCCATGCCTCGGTCCACTCGTTGCGGAGCATGCGGCAGGGCTTGCCGGTCCACGACCGGCTGCGCAACGTGTCCTTGCTGGTGGCGTCGAAGAGGCTCTGCATCTGCGCGGGCGGCACGTCGGCCTCCTCGACGGTGAGCCACAGCGAACCGGTCCACACGCCCTGGGCGCCCATGGCGAGGGCGGCCGCCATCTGGCGACCGGTGCCGATGCCGCCGGCGGCGAGCATCGGGGTGTCGCCGAGGATGTCGAGCACCTCGGGCCACAGCACCACCGACGCGATCTCGCCGGTGTGGCCTCCACCCTCGGTGCCCTGGGCGATCACGATGTCGACCCCCGCCGCCTTGTGGCGCGCGGCCTGGGCCGCCGAACCGCACAGCGCGGCGATGAGCTTGCCCTTGCTGTGGACGTCCTCGATCACGTCGGGCGGCGGCGTTCCGAGGGCGTTGGCCAGCAGGACGCACTTCTCGCGGGACAGGGCGATCTCGGCCTGCGGCCCGGCGATGGCGGTGCCGAAGCCGATCAGCTCCTGCATCTTGTCCTCGTCGGGGATCTCCGGGACGCCGTGGTCGGCCAGCAGCTTCTGGACGAAGTCACGGTGCTTCTGGGGGATGAGGGCCTTGAGGTCGTCCTGGAGCTTGTCGGCGTCGGTGGCGCCCATGCCCTCGTACTTGCCGGGGATCACGATGTCGACGCCGTACACGCCGTCGCCGATGTGCTCGTCGATCCAGTCGAGCTCGGTCTCCAGCTGTTCGGGGGTGAACCCCACCGCGCCCAGCACGCCCAGGCCACCGGCCTTGCTCACCGCGACCACTACGTCGCGACAGTGGGTGAAGGCGAAGATCGGGAACTCGATGCCGAGCTTCTTGGCGATTTCGGTCTGCATCTGGTGGTGCTTCCTTGCTTGGTTGGGCTTGCTGGTGGGGGCTTGGTGGTCTGGGTCGACCGGTGGTCTCGGGTTGTGAGGTGTTGCGCTCGGCTCGCCTAGGCGTTCAGGCGGACCGGCAGGTGCTTGATGCCGTTGACGAAGTCGGAGCGCATCCGGCGGTGCGGCCCGGCGGCCTCGACGTTGGGGAACCGGCGGAGGAACTCGCGCATCATGATCTTGATCTCGGCCCGGGCCAGGTTGGCCCCGAGGCAGAAGTGGGCTCCCCCGCCGCCGAAGGTGAGGTGGTCGTTGGGTGTGCGCCGCGGGTCGAAGCGGTACGGGTCGGAGAAGTGGGTGGGGTCGGTGTTGGCCGACGGGTAGAAGATCACGACCTTCTCTCCGGCCGCGATGGGCTGGCCGGCGATCTCGGTGTCTCGGGTGGTCGTGCGGCGGAAGTTGTGGATGGCCGAGCCCCACCTCAGGAACTCCTCTGTGGTCGACGCCCACAGCGCGTCGTCATCGATGTTGGCCACCAGGTCTGCGGTGATCTCGGGCCGCTCGAGCAGCGCCTGCAACGAGTGGGCCAGCAGGTTGCGGGTGGTCTCGTTCCCTGCCACGCACAGCAGCACGAAGAACATGTTCAGCTCCTGCGTGCTGAGCCGATCGCCGTCGACCTCGGCGTGCACGAGCGCCGACATGATGTCGTCGCGCGGGTTCGCCAGTCGGTCGGCCACGATGGCGTCGCAGTAGGCGTAGATCTCCGCGGCCGCCGCCTCGCCGTCTTCGGGGGTGGTGCGGAAGTCGGGGTCCTGCCCGCCCACCAGCCTGTTGCTCCAGTCGAACACCATGTGGCGGTCCTCGTCGGGCACGCCGATCATCTCGCAGATGACCTGGAGCGGCAGCTCGGCGGCCACCTCCTCCACGAACTCCACCTCTTCGCGGTCCGCGATGCGGTCGACGATGGCCGCCGCCTTCTCGTCGATGTGGTCGACCAGGCGGCTGATCATCTTCGGGGTGAAGCCGGCGCTGACCAGGCGGCGGTAGCGGGAGTGCTTGGGCGGGTCCATGTTGAGCAGGGTCATTCGGACCAGCTCGAGGGCCGCCTCGTCGTAGTCGGCCAGGAACGTCGACCCGAGCTCGGTGGAGAACGTGTGGTGATCGCGGCTCACCGCCCGGACGTCGTCGAAGCGGGTGACGGCCCAGAACCCCTTGAACTCGGGGTGGTCGTGCCAGAACACCGGGGCCTGGTCGCGCAACACCTCGAACTGGTCGTACGGGACCGCCTCGGCCCAGGTGTCCTCCAGGAGGTTGATCTCATCGAGCGTCGCTGCCATTGCTTTCCCTGCTTCCCCTTCGTTTCCCTGGTTCACTTCTTCTCTGCCGGTCGGATCGTCGCTGTGTGGTGGTTCGGTGGTTCGGTCCGGTCGACCGGGCTGGTGACCCGGTCCGGCCGGTGTCTGGTCAGGTGGCTGGAGCCGACAGCCCGAGCAGGCGCTGGAGCCCGTCGACCACCGCCGCCTGGGGCACCGCCGCGGGATCGAGTCGGTGCTGGAACGCCGCGCCCAGCAGCAACCCGATCAGCTGGGTGGCCAACTCCGCCTCCCCCGCCGGCAGTTCCAGGTCGTAGCGCTCGGCCCACTCCACCAGGGCGCCGGCCAGGCCGTCGCGCATCACCCCGAAGCGTTCTGCGCCCACCATGCCCAGTTCCGGGTCGCGGACGGCGTGGAGCCACAGCTCGATCTCGAGGAGCAGCCACTCCCCGTCGGGTCCGTCGGCACCGTCAGGTCCATTGGCGCCGTTGGTCCCGACCACCACGCCCTCCCACATGGCACCCAGGCGGTCGCCCAGCGCATCGACCCCCTCGATCACCTCGGAGATGTCGACGATCCGGCGCTCGACCCACCGTTCGAGCAACGCCACCAACAGACCTTCCTTGCCGCCGAAGTGGTCGTAGAGCGCTCCGGTGGTGCGGCCCGCCGCCGCGGCCACCGCCTCGGCGCTGGTGGCGTGGAAGCCCTTGTGGGCGAACAGGTCCGAGGCCGCGTCGAGCAGCAGCGCTCGCGTCTCGGCTCGGCGTTCCTCCTGCGTGCGGGCCATCGACAGGCAACATACATCGGCTCACCTATGTATGTCGACCACCCTATGTATGTCGACGGACCGATCTATGTAGGCGCAGACGTCTGCTACGCACGCCGAGCGGCCGGTGATTCGCCTGCATCGCGCCCCCGGTGCTCGGGTACGGTTTCAGCGGGGGTCGAGATCCACAACCGGCGACGACCGCCGCACCCGCGATGTCTGACCGCGAACCACGCCGATCTCCGATCTTCGACTACGCGTACGAAGTCGACCCCGCCATGTCCGCGTTCGGGTGGCGCTACATCGTGCTGGCGTACCTCGGCGTCTTCCTGCCGCTGCTCGGCATCTTCCTCCCCCGCGACACCCAGACCGACTGGCCGGTGGTCGTCATCTGCCTGTGCGTCGCCGGGCTCACGATCGTGCTCAACGGCGGGTACCTCCGCCGGATGCTCGCCACCGGCGGCTGGTCCGAGCCCCCGGCCTCGGTGGTCATGGTCCAGGCGGTGGTCGCCACCGTCGCGATCGGCGCCGGCAACTACGCCATGAGCGGCACCGGTGGCTTCTTCCGGCCGCTCATCCTCATCCCGACCCTCATCCTGGCCGTCATCGGCAACCGGGCCATGGTCTGGGTCAGCGCCGCGGTCGCCTACGCGGCGCTGCTGGTCAGCACCTGGGCCCAGGGGACCGACCCGTCGCACCTGCCCGTGGTCGCGCTCAGCTACGGCGCCACCTGGACGGTGATGCTGGCGATGTTCCGCCTCATCGGGCTCCGCGCCATGGATGCCACCCGACTCAGCCAGGGCATCGCCGACGCCGCGGCGATCACCGCCCGAGCCGACCACCTCGACGACGGCATGCAGCGGCTCCTCCCCGTGATCGGAGCGTGGGCCCAGGCCCGTCGGGTCTCGGTCTACGTCTACACCGCCGACGATCCCGACCTGTTCGACCACTGGCCGGTGGGCACCTCGCCCTGCCCGAGACCGACCGATGACCTCGTCGACCGGGCCATGGCCGATTCGGGTGCCACCGTCGAAGGCGAGACAGCCGTGATCGTGGCCCCGACCGACGCGGTCGACGGGCGCCTCGTGGCCGTGGTCGAGGGTCCGGCGCGCAGCCGGTTCGAGACCCTCACCTACCACCACCAACTGCTGGAGATGGCCGATCAGCTCTCGGCCCTGGTCTCGCGCAGCCAGCGCATCGCTCACCTCCTGCGGCTGAGCAGCACCGACGGGCTCACCGGCCTGCCGAACCGCCGCGCCTTGGAGGAGCGACTGGAGCTGGAGTGCTCCACGTCGCTGCAGCGCAAGGCTCCGCTGTCCCTGGTGATGATCGATCTCGACGACTTCAAGCGCTACAACGACACCCACGGACACCCCGCCGGCGACGACCTACTGCGCCGCTTCGCCGAGGCGCTGCGCGAGAGCGTGCGCACCGCCGACTTCGTGGCCCGCTACGGCGGCGAGGAGTTCTGCATCCTGCTCCCGGCCACCACGGGCAAGGGAGCCGAGGCGCTCACCGACCACCTTCGCAAGCAGCTCAGCGTGTCGGGCACCGAGACGCCAGCGGCGTTCTCGGCCGGCATCGCCACCTGGATCACCCACGAGTCGAACCAGGACCTGCTGATGCGGGCCGACAGCGCGCTCTACGCGGCCAAGGAGGAGGGCAAGGACCGCACCGTGGTCTTCTGACCGCTTGCCTTCTTGGCCGCCACCGTGGGCGAGCGGTCCCGGCGGAGAACGAACGTTTGCGCTGTTGCGGGTTCGCGAGCCAAAGCGCAAACGCCGTCGAGCCGCCGCAGCGCAGCGAGGACCTGACTGACGGAACCAGGAAGCGCCCGACGTAGTCGGTCCCGGAGACGTACGCACACGACCCGCGAACGACGCCCATCAACCCGCGCGAAGGACGCCGGTCACGGCATCAGCGGTCCCGGCGGAGAACGATCTTGCCGAACTTGCCGCCCGCCTTCAGGCGCTCGTGCGCCGAGGCTGCGTCGGCCATGTCGAAGGTGGCCGTGACCGGGATGGACAGGCGACCGGCGTCGACCAGCGGCAACACCTGGTGGGCCACCGCCTGAACCGCCGCGGCCTTGCCCTCCAGCGGTCGCGCCCGCAGCGTCGCCCCCATGATCCGGCCCCGCACGTTCATCAGGCGCAACAGGTCGAGCTCGCCGCGGGCACCACCGCTCACGCCGACCACCACGATCCGCCCGCCAATGGCGAGGGTGGCCACGTCGGTGGCGAGGTTGACGGCTCCGATCAACTCGAGCACCACGTCGAAGGGTCCGTGCTGGTCGACCTCGTCCGGCACCACCACCACGTCGGCACCGAGCGCCCTCACGTCGTCGTGGCGATCGACGGAGCGGACGCTGGCCACCACCGTCGCTCCCGCTGCCTTCGCCAACTGCACCGCGGCGGCGCCGACCCCGCCGGCCGCGCCGTGGACGCACACCCGCTCCCCCATGGTCAGGCCGGCCTGGCTGAAGAGCGCGTCGTGGGCGGTGATCACCACCTCGCTGAAGCCGCCGGCTTCGTCCCAGTCCATCGAGGCCGGAACGGCCAGCACGCAGCTCTCGTGCACCGCGAGCAGTTCGGCCTGGGCGCCCCCGGCCACCAGCGCCATGACCCGGTCGCCCACCGAGAATCGGGTTGTCGACGGTCCGATGGCCACCACCTCGCCCGCAGCCTCGAGCCCGAGGATGTCGGCCGGTGAGCCGGGTGGTGCCGGGTAGAAGCCCCGGACCTGGAGCGCGTCGGCCGGGTTCACCCCCGCTGCTCGAACCTCGATGAGGACCTCGCCCGGCCCGGGAACCGGGTCGGGGTGCTCCCGCCACTCGATCTGACCGTCGACCACCGTCACTGCACGCATGCCCGCCTTTCTAGACGGCCCCGGTGGCCACACTCGTTCTGGTCACCGGAAGTGCCCCAAGAGCGCGCAATCCACTACCAGAAGCAGTTGGGGGGCTGGGCCGGGCGCTGGGCCGGGGTGATGGTGGACCTCGGCTCGCCGGGGCCAGAACGCGTCAGCGGCGACGGCGCTTCTTGCGGACCTCGGCGGGGTCGATGCCCGCGGCGATCATCGCCTCGCGCTTGGCCTTGCGGCGCGACGCGCCGCTCGGGCGCACCCGGGGCGAGGCAGATGCGGCAGCCTCGAACCGGTCGGCCGCACCCGTCGCGTCGACGCGAGCCTGGGATCCGTTGGATCGCCGGTCACCGTTGGCCGGACGGTCGGAGCGCCCGTTGCGGGCCGGACCGCCGTCGCGACTGGACCGCTCCGAGCGAACCTCGTGGTTCTGTCGGCTGCCACGGTCGGGCCGACCTGCGCCCTGGCCGGGACGCCCGTTCCGGTCGTTCCGGTCGTTCCGGTCGTTCCGCTCTGGCCGCTCGTTGCGTCGACCGTCGTCGGGTCGGCCGCTGTCAGCCCGGTCGCTCCAGCTGCTTCCCTTGCCGCGGCCGGCACGATCGCTGCGTCCCGGGCCTCGGGAATCGTCGCGTCCGCGGGCGCGCTCGCCTCCCCGGCCCTCGCCGTCGCGACGGTCGGTGCTCCGGCCTCCGCTCGATGAGCGGTTGGGTCGGGAGCCACCTGGCCGGGCGCCTCGCGCACCCCCGGAGCCCTCACGGCGGCGGCCGGGCTGGACGTTCGACTTGGGCGAGCGGGCCTTGCGGACCCGGGCCGACGAGAACGCGGCGTGCCCCTCGGGCAGCGCGGCCACGTCGGGCTCGCCGATCTCGACTTCGACCTCGGCATCGCGGGCGAGCTTGGTGGCGTCCTTGCGCTGAGCCGCACCGAGCATGGCCACCACCACGCCCGACGCGCCGGCCCGGCCGGTCCGGCCCGAGCGGTGGACGTAGTCCTTGTGGTCGGCGGGCAGGTCGAAGTGGATCACGCAGGTGACGCCTTCGACGTGGATGCCGCGGGCGGCCACGTCGGTGGCCACCAGGGCCTTGACCCGACCGTCGTGGAACTCGCCGAGTGCCCGCTCGCGCTGACCCTGGCTCCTGCTGCCGTGGATGGCGGCGGCGCTCACGCCCAGCTTCTCCAACTGGCGGGCGATGCGGTCTGCGCCGTGGCGGGTGCGAGAGAACACCACGGTGGGTCCGGCCCGCTCGATGATCTCGGCGGCGAGCTGCACCCGTTCGGGGCGCTCGACCTTCCAGAAGTGGTGGGTGATGTCGCCCTTGTCCTCCTCGGGCATCTCGTGGACGACGGGGTCGACCTGGTACGCCTTGACGAGCGAGTCGATCGCACCGTCGAGGGTGGCCGAGAAGAGCACGGTCTGGCGATCGGGCGAGGTCTGGTCGAGGATGCGCTTGACGTCGGGCAGGAAGCCCATGTCGGCCATGCGGTCGGCCTCGTCGACCACCACGAAGCTGACGTCTCGGAGGTCGCAGGCCTTGCGGTCGATGACGTCGAGCAGGCGGCCAGGACAGGCGACGACGATGTCGACGCCGTTGCGCAGCGCCTTCAGCTGGGGCTCGATGCCGGCACCGCCGTAGACGGCGAGGACCCGGAGGTCGCCACCGATGGCGCGCAGCTCGTCGGCCACCTGGAGGGCCAGCTCACGGGTGGGCGCCAGGACCAGGCCCTTGGGGCGCTTGGGGGCGGCGCGCTTGACGGTCATGACCATGGGGATGCCGAAGGCGATGGTCTTGCCGGACCCGGTGGCGGCCTTGCCGCACAGGTCGCGGCCGGCGATGCCGTCGGGGATGGTGGCCGCCTGGATCGGGAACGGCGCGGTGATGCCCTTGGCATCGAGCGCGCGGCAGATGTTCTGGGGGACGCCGAGGTCGGCGAAGGACTTGCTCATGTCTGGTTCTGGATCTTCCTGGCGCAGGGCGCCGCAACTCTTGGGCAACTCGGGAACGGCTGTTTCGGACCGGTGGTCCGCAACGACAGCCATCTCCCGCTCCTGTCGGTGTGAACCGACGAGCCCCGGTTGGGCTTCAGGTTCGCCGGTGGCGCCCCTGCTTCGAGATCGCTGTCCGATCGCACGGGCGCTGCGCCCGAACTGATCGACCTGCAGACGCTAACCCAGCGAACACCCGTTCACGCGCATCCGTGCCCGGTCAACCGTCACACTGCCGACGTCGCCCTCTCAACCGTCGAACTGGCCGACGTCGCGGTGGCGCCGAGGAATCGACTCAGGGGTTGGCCTGGAACCACTCCTCCATGGCCTCGTGCCAGCTCGCCACCTGCTCGGGGGTGAGGGACTTCTCGTTGCCCTGGGTGAGCACGAACCCGCACCTGCGCACAGCGTGCACGTAGGCAGGGTGGACCCCTGCCTGCTCCATGGCGTCGGTGAGCGTGCGCGACACCTCGAGGGGTCCGGTCTTGGGCTCCTCGTCGATCATGACGAACAGGTTACGGCCTGGACACGCGTCCGTCACGGATCTTTATCGAGCGATGGCCCTCGGTAACCTCCCGCCCCATGCAGTCGAGCGCCTCGCCACCGTCCACCGCCTCGACCGGTGCCAGCGGATCGGAGCCGGCGGCCGAGAGCGTCCGAACCCGCAGGTCACGGACCGCGCTCGGCGCCCTGCTCACCGGCATGGGGGTGCTGCACGTGGTCGCGCCCAAGCCGTTCGAGGCGATCATCCCCGACGCGCTCGGCCACAAGCGGGGTCTCAACCTCCTCGCCGCCGCAGCCGAAGCCGGCAGCGGCCTTGCCCTGCTGTCGCCGTCGCCCAAGACTCGCAGGCTCGGGGGGATGCTGGCCACCGCCACGATCGTCGGCGTCTACCCGGCCAACATCGACATGGCCCTGAAGGCCGGTCCGCCGACGACGCCCTTCGCCATCGGTGCGTGGCTGCGGCTGCCCCTCCAGTTCCCCCTCATCGCCTGGGCGTGGAAGCACGCCCGCGGCCCGGAAGGAAGTACCCGATGACCGAATCCGTCTCCGAGATCTTCGACCCGGAGGCCTGGACCGTCGTCCCCGGCTTCGAGGGGCTCGACGACATCACCTACCACCGCGCCGTCGATGTCGGCGTGGTGCGGGTGGCGTTCGACCGGCCCGAGATCCGCAACGCGTTCCGGCCGGCCACCGTCGACGAGCTGTACCGCGTCCTCGACCACGCCCGCCAGAGCTCCGACGTCGGCTGCGTGCTCCTCACCGGCAACGGACCGTCGCCCCGAGATGGCGGGTGGGCGTTCTGCTCGGGCGGCGATCAGCGCATCCGGGGCAAGGACGGCTACCGCTACGCGGAGGGTGAGACCGCCGAGTCGATCGACCCCGGCCGGTCCGGCCGGCTCCACATACTGGAGGTGCAACGCCTCATCCGCACCATGCCCAAGGTGGTGATCTGCCTGGTTCCCGGATGGGCGGCCGGCGGCGGGCACAGCCTGCACGTGGTGGCCGACCTCACCCTGGCCAGCCGCGAGCACGCCCGGTTCCGCCAGACCGACGCCGACGTCGCCAGCTTCGACGGCGGGTTCGGCTCGGCCTACCTCGCCCGCCAGGTCGGCCAGAAGTTCGCCCGTGAGATCTTCTTCCTGGGCGACACCTACACCGCCGAAGACGCCCACCGCATGGGCATGGTCAACGCGGTGGTCGACCACGCCGACCTGGAGAAGGTGGGCCTGGAGTGGGGCCGCAAGGTGATGGGCAAGAGCCCCACGGCCCAGCGGATGCTCAAGTACTCGTTCAACCTGATCGATGACGGCCTGGTCGGCCAGCAGGTCTTCGCCGGCGAGGCCACCCGCCTCGCCTACATGACCGACGAAGCCGCCGAAGGCCGCGACAGCTTCCTGGAGAAGCGCGACCCCGACTGGTCGTCCTACCCCTGGCACTACTGAGCAGGTGTCCCGGGGTCTGGCCGGGCCCGGCGGGACCCACCGGAGGACTCGTTCTGGTCACCGGAAGTGGCCCAGGACCGCACGAATCACGACCAGGACGAATCACAACCAGAACGAGGTCGACGTCGGGCTCACCAGGTGTCGATGTTGGGGCGGCCCTTGCGCTTGGAGCTGTCGGCTCGGAAGGCGGCGAGGACCCGCGCCCTGGTCTCGGCCGGGTCGATCACGTCGTCGATCTCGAGGTGGGCGGCCATGTTGAGCGCCTCGCCGTGGCGGTAGGCGGCGGCAACCATGTGGTCGAAGGCCTCCTGGCGGGCCGCGGGATCCTCGATGGCGTCCAGCTCCCGGCGGAACCCGAGCTTCACCGCGCCCTCCAGGCCCATGCCACCGAACTCCCCCGTCGGCCACGACAGCGTGAACAGCCCGGCCTTGAAGCTGCCCCCTGCCATCGACTGGGCGCCGAGCCCGTAGCCCTTGCGCAGCACGACGGTCCCGAACGGCACGGTCATCGACGCCGCGGTCACGAACATGCGGCTGAAGTGGCGGACCTGGGCGGTGGTCTCGGCCTCCGGGCCCACCATGAACCCGGGGGTGTCGCACAGGTACAGCACCGGCAGTCGGTGGGCGTCGCAGAGCTGGAGGAACCTGGCGGCCTTGTCGGCGCTGTCGCTGTCGATGGCGCCGCCGAGGTGGCCCGGATCGTTGGCAAGGACGCCGATGGGCTCACCCTCCAGGCGCACCAGGGCGGTGACCATCCCGGACCCGAACCCACGCCGCAGCTCCAGCACCGAGCCATCGTCGGCGAGACCGTCGACCACGGCGCGCACGTCGTAGATCCGCTTGCGGTTCTCGGGCACCAGCGTCCGCAGGCTCGTCTGGTCCGGCGCCGCCCACCCCTCCACCGGGCCTTGAAAGTAGGAGAGGTACTGCCTGGCGACGGCCACCGCCTCGGCCTCGCCGGCCACCGCCACGTCGACCACGCCGTTGGCCACCTGAACGTCGATGGGCCCGATCTCCTCAGGAGCGAACGTGCCGAGCCCACCGCCCTCGATCATGGCGGGACCGCCCATGCCGATGTTGGAGTCGGCGCTGGCGATGACGACGTCGCAGCACCCGAGGAGCGCGGCGTTGCCGGCGAAGCACCGACCAGCCACCACGCCGACCGTCGGCACGTGACCCGACAGCTTGGCGAACAGCTCGAAGGCGCGGGTGTCGAGGCCGGCCACGATGGGCATGTCGGTGTCGCCCGGCCGGCCACCGCCGCCCTCGGCGAAGAGCACCACCGGCAGGCGCATGCGCTCGGCCAGTTCGAACATGCGGTCCTTCTTGGCGTGGTTACGGTGCCCCTGGGTGCCCGCCAGCACCGTGTAGTCGTAGGCGACGACCGCGCAGGCGGCCCGGTCGGCGCCGACTAACGCGGCGTTGACGGTGGCCAGCCCGGTGACCAGCCCGTCGGCCGGGGTCCGGGCTTGGAGCTCCTCCCGGTCGCGTCGGGACTCCTGGGCCGCGAACGCGAACCCGCCGTACTCCTGGAAGGAGCCGAGGTCGACCAGGTCGGCCACGTTCTCCCTGGCCGTTCGCTGGCCGCGGTCGTGGCGCTTGGTCACGGCCTCGGGCCTGGCGTCGTCGCCCAGCAGCGCTCGCCGGCGACGAAGCTCGGCCAGGTCGGCCCGCTCGCCGGTCGCACCAGCACCGTCGGGCGCCCCGCGTCCCGACGAGGAGGAAGCGGACGACGACGGCGGCACGGCCTCGGCGACAGCCCGCAGCGTGACGAGGGCCTGACCCTCGGCGACCGCGGCACCGACCTCGACGTCGACCGACTCGATCCGGGCCCGCACAGCGGTGGTGAGCGGATGCTCCATCTTCATGACCTCGAGGATCACCACCACCTGTCCGGCCTCCACCACGTCGCCCACCGCCACCGGCACCGCCGACACGGTGGCCTTCATGGGGGCCGAGACGGTGTGGCTGTCGGCGCTTCGAGGTTGCGTCATGGACCGGTGCTACCACGTCGGCTGACCCCGGCCACCGGCCCGGCAGAATCCCTGGTCATCGCGCGGCGGAAACCGCCCGCCGCTCCACGAGCGCGTCGGTACCATTCGCCCATGCTGCTGGCGGAGGAACTCGCGCTGATCGCCATCAACCCCTCGACAGGCCGCCACGCCGGCGGCGACCGCCGGATCCTCAACGCCACCATGGCCGGCCTGCTCATCGCCGAGCTGCACATCGAGGGTCGCGCCACGTTCCAGGGCACCAGGTCCCGCCCGGGTGCCACCGCCACCGACGTCACCGGCCCGCAGCTCTCCCAGACCCTGGCCGCGGCCGAGGCGACCCTGGCCCACCGCGGACCGAAGCTGAAGAAGGTCCTCCGGGCGATGGACCGGGACCTGGAGCGCCAGCTCGGTACGGGCACCTGGGACTCGGCGGTGGCCGCGCTGGTTGCGACCGGGAAGGTGTCGACTCCGGCAGGGAGCCTCCGACCGAAGGTGGAGGTGCTCGACACCGGCCACCGAGACCTGATCATCGCCCGACTCAGGGAGGCCGCGGCCGGCAACGGTCAGCTCGACGACCGGACCGCCGCTCTCTTGAACGCCACCGGCCCCGCGCACCTGTTGGAGCTGGTGGCGCCCGAGCGCAGGACCCGCCGCCACGCCCGGCGCCGGATCGACAAGCTGCTCGACGGCACCGCGCTGGGGACCATCGGCCACCTCGTGCGCACCGTCATCAAGGAGGACGAGTCCAACCACGGCGGGGCCACCACCACCAGCGCCACATCGTCGACCTGACCGGTACGGTCCTCGGGCATGGCTGACGATCCGACCGATCCGACCGATCCGACCGCAACGACCGATCCCGCCCGCACCCTCGAAGCGGTTCCCGAGGACTGGGATCGGGCGCTCGCGGTGGTGGCCCACCCCGACGACCTCGAGTACGGGGTGGCGTCGGCCATCGCCCGCTGGACCGACCAGGGCAAGACCATCACCTACTGCCTCGTGTCGGCCGGTGAGGCGGGGATCGACTCGATGCCGCCCGACGAGTGCGCCCGGGTCCGCATGGACGAGGAGCGACGTTCGGCTGCAGTCGTCGGCGTCGACACCGTCGAGTTCCTCGGGCACCCCGACGGCCTGATCGAGGCCAACGTCGGCCTCCGGCGCGATCTCGCCGCCACCATCCGCCGGCACCGCCCCGAAGTGGTCATCTCCATCAACTTCCGGGAGACGTTCGGGTTCCCCGGCTTCAACCACGCCGACCACCGGGCCACCGGCCTGGCCCTGATCGACGCAGTGCGCGACGCCGGCAACCGCTGGCTGTTCGTCGGCGCCGGCGGTGAGCCGTGGGACGGGGTGCGGATGGCGCTGTTCGGCAACTCGCCTGTGTCGGGCCACGGCGTCGACATCACCGACACGATCGACCGCGGCGTCGCGTCGTTGGAGGAGCACCGCGTCTACCTCGACGGCCTGCCCGAGGGCACGCGCGGAACCGACCCCGACTCGTTCCTGCGCGGCATGGCCACCCAGGTCGGCCCCGGCCTCGGCGTGGACCTCGCCGTAGCGTTCGAGCTGATCCCCCTCTGACCCCGAGCAGGCACGACCCGCGGGCAGACCGCGAGCATCACGAGCATATTTTGCCCGCGCCAGCGACCGCCGTGGACGACGCTGGCAGAACGTCGGCATCACGAACACGCTTTGCCCGGACAAGACCCCGACGACCCAGCGGGCAGACCGTGGGCATCACGAGCACGTTCTGCCCGCGCCAGCGACCACCACCGACGCCGCGGGCAAAACGTCGGCATCACGAACACGTTCTGCCCGCGACCCATCGGCCGCGGGACCGGTCGGGACGGCCGCTGGGGCGCCGTAGGTTGGGCGACCATGGAACTCCGGATCTTCACCGAGCCCCAGCAGGGGGCCACCTACGACGACCTCCTCGCTGTCGCCCTCGAAGCCGAACTGCTCGGGTTCGGGGCGTTCTTCCGCTCCGACCACTACCTCCACATGGGCGGCGAGCCCGGCCCGGGCCCGAGCGACGCCTGGACCACGCTCGCCGGCCTGGCCCGCGACACCTCCACCATCCGCCTCGGCACGCTGGTCACGTCGGCCACCTTCCGCCATCCAGGTCCGCTGGCGGTGAGCGTGGCCAACGTCGACGCCATGAGCGGCGGTCGCGTGGAGCTGGGCTTGGGCGCGGGTTGGTACGCGGCCGAGCACGCCGCCTTCGGCATCCCCTTCCCCCCGCTGGCCCAGCGCTTCGACCGCCTCGAGGAGCAGTTCGAGGTGATCACCGGGCT
>JAAZBK010000017.1 GCA_012513855.1 Acidimicrobiales bacterium | reverse complement strand
GGACGACACTTTCCGCTCGTCCCTGGAGACTCGATGCGCAACCCGAAGGACTTCTTCCGCCCCCTGGCCGCCGGTGCGCCGGAACCGCTCCGGGAGATCCCCACCCGACCGTCGCGGATGATCCACTTCTTCGATCCCAGCAACGAGAAGATGGCGGCCAAGGTGCCCGACATCGCCGCCAAGGTCGACATCATCCTCGGGAACCTCGAGGACGCCATCAAGACCGAGAACAAGGAAGCGGCCCGTCAGGGGCTGGTGAACATCGCCAAGAGCACCGACTTCGGCGACACCCAGCTGTGGACCCGCATCAACAGCCTCGACTCCCCCTGGGTGCTCGACGACCTCATCACCCTGGTTCCCGAGATCGGCCACAAGCTCGACGTGATCATGGTCCCCAAGGTCGAGGGTCCCGAGGACATCCACTACGTCGACCGCATCCTCGCCCAGCTGGAGGCCCGCGCCGGCTTGGAGCGTCCGATCATGGTGCACGCGCTCCTCGAGACCGCTCGGGGCGTGGCCAACATCGAGGAGATCTGCTCGGCCAGCCCCCGCATGCAGGGCCTCTCGCTGGGCCCGGCCGACCTGGCCGCCAACCGTCGCATGAAGACCACCCGCGTCGGTGGCGGTCACCCCGGCTACCTGGTGCGCCAGGATCCGGTCGACGGCGACATCGAGGGCGACCGCACCACCTACCAGCAGGACCTGTGGCACTACACCATCGCCCGCATGGTCGACGCCTGCGCCGCCAACGGCATCTTCCCGTTCTACGGCCCGTTCGGCGACATCAAGGACGTGGTGGCGTGCGAGGACCAGTTCCGCAACGCCTTCCTCCTCGGATGCGTCGGCGCATGGAGCCTGCACCCCGTCCAGATCGACATCGCCAAGCGGGTGTTCTCGCCCGATCCGGCCGACGTCGCCCACGCGTTGCACGTGATCGAGGCCATGGGCGACGGCCGCGGTGCCGTGATGATCGACGGGAAGATGGAGGACGACGCCTCGGTGAAGCAGTGCCACGTGATGGTCGATCTGGCCAAGGAGCTGTCGGCCCGCGACGCCGACGTGGCCGAGCGCTACCGCGCCGTGGGCCTGGAGGTCTGACGGTGAGCGAGCCGACCATCCTCCCCCGCCGTTCGGTGCTCTACATGCCCGGCGCCAACGAGCGCGCCCTCGAGAAGGCCAAGGGCCTCGACGCCGACGCGCTGATCCTGGATCTGGAGGACGCGGTGGCCCCCGACGCCAAGGCCGAGGCCCGCGACCGCGTCTGCGCCGCGGCGTCGTCGGGTGAGTACGGCGCCAAGGAGGTCACCATCCGGGTCAACGGACTCGACACCGAGTGGCACGCCGCCGACATCGCCGCCGCGGCCAAGGCCGGCCCGGCCGCCGTCGTGGTCCCGAAGGTGAACTCGGTGGCCGACGTCAACGCCATCGAGAAGGGCCTCGAGTCGGGCGGCGCTCCGGATCACACCAAGATCTGGGCCATGGTCGAGACCCCCGTGGCCATGCTCCACGTGGAGGCGATCGCAGCCGCTTCGGAGCGGCTCACCGTGCTGGTCATGGGCACCAACGACCTCGCCAAGGAGCTCCACGCCGAGCACGTGCCCGGACGCCAGCCGCTGCTGACGGGGCTCGGGTTGTGCCTGCTGGGCGCCCGGGCCACCGGCAAGGTGATCCTCGACGGCGTCTACAACGACATCAAGGACGAGGCCGGGTTCGAGGCGGAGTGCCTCCAGGGCCGCCAGATGGGCTTCGACGGCAAGACCCTGATCCACCCGAGCCAGATCGGCCCGGCGAACGAGATCTGGGCCCCGTCGGCCGATGCCGTCGACGACGCCCGAGCCCTCATCGCCACATTCGAGGAGGCGATCGCCGCCGGGAAGGGCGTGGTGACCCACAACGGTCGCATGATCGAGAACCTCCACGTCGACAACGCCCGCCGGATCCTCGCGGTGGCCGACGCCATCGCCGCCCGCCAGCCCTAGAAGACCGAGCAGGTGTGGGTGCTCTGGTCGAATTATTCGACCAGAGCACCCACACCTCGGGGTTTTTGGGGTGTTTCAGGGGTCAGACGGCTACCAAGCCCTCGACCGGGGTCTCCTCGGCCAGGAGCTCGCGGACCCGGGGGATCACCTCGGTGCCGTAGAGCTCGACGCTCGTCATCAGCTGCTCGTGGGGCATCGGGCCGTTGCTGTACTTGAGGTCGAACCGGTCGAGCTCCAGCGCGGAGGCGGTGGCGGCGATCTTGCGGGCGACGGTCTCGGGCGAGCCGACGTAGAGCGACCCGAGGCGGGCCTCCCGTTCGTAGGCGTCACGGGTGACCGGGCCCCAGCCCCGCTCGGCCCCGATGCGGTCCCGGTTGGCCTTGAAGTGGGGCCAGAGCTGCTCGAGCGCCTCCTCGTCGGTGGCAGCCACGTGGCCGGGCGAGTGCACGCCCACCGGCAGATCAGGTCCCTCCGTCTCGGCCAGCGCCCGACGGTAGAGGTCGACGAACTGGCGGAACCGCAGCGGATCGCCGCCGATGATGGCGAGCATCATGGGCAGCCGGTAGTTGACCGCCCGCAGCACCGACGCCGGGCTGCCACCCACGCCGACCCAGGTCTTGAGCGAGCCTGACTCGGTCTTGGGGAACACCTGCTGGTCCTTCAGCGGTGCCCGCAGGCGCCCCTGCCAGGTGACCGCGTCCTCGGAGAGCAGATCGGAGAACAGGTCGAGCTTCTCCTCGAACAGCTCCTCGTAGTCGCCGAGGTCGTATCCGAACAGCGGGAACGACTCGGTGAACGAACCCCGGCCGAGGATCACCTCGGCGCGGCCTCCCGAGATGCCGTCGACGGTGGCGAACCGCTCGAAGACCCGCACCGGGTCGTCGGACGAGAGCACCGTGACCGCGGAGCCGAGGCGGATGCGCTCGGTGCGCCCCGCGATGGCGGCCAGGACCACCTCTGGGGAGGTCACGGCGAAGTCGTCGCGGTGGTGCTCGCCCACACCGATGAAGTCGACGCCCACCTGATCGGCGAGCACCGCCTCGTCGACGATGTTGCGAAGGACCTGGGCGTAGGACAGCGACCGGCCGTCGGCGTCGACGGTCACATCGCCGAAGGTGTCGAGGCCCAGTTCGAGGTGCTTGTTCACGGTTCTCCCTTCGACGGCGCTTCGCACCGTTGCTTGATTCTTCAACCATATTCCTCAACCTCGCCTGCCCCTCGTCCATTCCCGCCCGAGACCACCGCCGGGGGTGGCGAGGAGCCCCCATTAGGGTCTCCGCCCGTGACGAGCCCGGTGACGGAGACAGATGCCGTGGTGGTGGGGGCCGGGACCGCCGGCGCCGGTGCCGCCCTCCAACTGGCGCGCAAGGGGCTCCGGGTGATCCTGCTCGACCGCCGCGGCCCGGAGGCGGGCGGAGCCCAGTGGCAGAACGGTGTGCTGGACCGCCACTTCGAACAGGCCGGGATCGAACCGCCAGCCGGTGACGAGCGGGGCGGCGCCAACCTCCTCACCCACATCGTGGGCCCGGACGGCACCAGGGCGGTCTCCATCACCTCGCCGACGGTGGGCGCCGACATGGCGCTGTTGGGGAGGCGCCTCCGCAGGCTGGCCGCCGAGGCCGGGGTCGAGATCGTCGACCACGCCGAGATCCGATCGGTGGTCGTGGAACGGGGCCGGGTCACGTCCGTCGACGTGCGGGTCAACCCGTCCGGTCCCGGCGTCCCGGCGCAGCGGATCCTCCGGGCCGCCCTGTTCGTCGACGCCAGCGGCCGCGGCGGGGTGCTGCGTCGCCACTCCCCCGCCCTGGATCCGTGGTGTGCGAGCGTGAGCCGCTCCGAACTGTGCTCGGCGGCCGACGTGCACTTCGAGATCTCCGACCCCGACGGGGCCCGACGGTTCCTGGCCCGCCACGGTGCCCGCCCTGGCGAGACCGTCACCGCCATCGGCGTCTCCGGCGGGTACTCGACCCGGGCCGTGGCGATCGACGCCGACCTGGGCCGGGTGGGCGTGCTGGTCGGATGCGTGGCCAACGGCCGGTACAGCACCGGACCGAAGATGGTCGAGGACTTCGTGCGATCCGAGCCCTGGGTGGGTCCCCGGCTTCACGGCGGGTTCGGGGTGATCCCGCTGCGCCGCCCGTACGCCCGCTTCACCGCCCCTGGGTTGGCCCTCGTCGGGGACGCGGCGTGCCAGGTGTTCCCCGCCCACGGGTCCGGGATCGGCATCGGCCTCATCGCCGGACGGATGCTGGCCGATGCCGTGGGAGGGACCACCGACCCCGGCGACGAGCACGTCGTCTGGCGATACCAGGCCGCGTTCCAGCACGAGTTCGGCGGGCTGCTCGTTGCCTCCGACATCTTCCGCCGCCTCGGCACCGAACTGGGCGAGGAGGGCGTCGCAGCCCTGGTCCGATCCGGGCTGATGACCGAGACCGCCACCGAGGGCGGGCTCGACCAGCGATGGCCGGAACCGCCCGCGTCGGAGGTCCTCGCCCTCGCAGGTCGCCTCGTCAGGGCACCGTCGTTGGCTCGCAGGATGCTGCCGCGCCTGGCCCGAGGGCAGGTGGCGATCGGGGTCGGCTCACGTCACCCGGACACGGTGGATGTCGCCGCGCTGGAGAGGTGGGACCGAGGGGTCCAGCGCCTGCTCGGCCCGCTTCCGGCCTGAACGGTCTGCCGGTAGGGGTACCGTGCCCGCATGACCGATCCCATCCTGTTGTGCACCGATGGATCCGAGCACGCGGCCCACGCCATCTCAAGCGGGCTGGCGCTCGTCGGCACCGACGGGCCCTTCGTCCTCACCACGGTGGCCCACGATCCCGATCCCATGCTCGTGACCGGCACCGGGATCGCCGGCGGGGTCATGTCGGCGGGAGCGTTCGAGGAGCAGACCAAGGCGAACCGGGCGGAGAGCCAGGCCGTGGCCGAGGCGGCGGCAGCCTCGCTCGGCATCACCGGCGTGGAGGTCAGGGTGCTGATGGGAGACCCGGGAAACCGGATCTGCGACCTGGCCACCGAGGTCTCGGCCCGGGCGATCGTCATCGGCTCCCGCGGTCGCGGCGGCATCAAGCGGGCACTTCTCGGCAGCGTCTCCGATCACGTCGTCCGCCACGCCCCGTGCCCGGTGATCATCACGGGACCGAAGGCCGACGCCGACTTCGACGCCTGACGGGAGGGCCTCCGGGTGACGGCGACGCTGCGGTCGCTCTGCTGGCAGTAACGTCCGGCGCCATGATCCTCGTCTCAGGCTTCTTCGTCATCGACCCCGCCAAGCTGGACCGGGCCACCGAACTGGCTGCCGCGCTCGTCAGCACCACCCGTGAGGAGCCGGGCAACATCGACTACTCCTTCGCCTCGGTGCTCGGTGATCCGGGCCGGCTGGTGATCACCGAGCGGTGGGAGGACCAGGCCTCGCTCGACGCCCACATGGTGGCGCCCCACTTCCTCGAGTTCATGGGGGCCACGGGCGAACTGGGCATCACCCAGGCCGAGG